>JAFXWR010000052.1 GCA_017542725.1 Lachnospiraceae bacterium
CTTGGAATCCATGTGGTAGTTTTACGGAAAGCCATGCAGGAAGAAAAAATAAACATAGGCTTTGCTGTAAAGAATAAAAAAAGATGGACATACTACATAAATGAAAAGTTATTAAATAATTATTTAGAAGGTAAAGTATGACTTTATACCCATTTCAAAAAAAGGTAATAGATCAGACCAAAGATAGACATAGGGTGGCTTATTATTTAGACATGGGTCTTGGAAAGACTTTTGTAGGGTCAGAAAAAGCACAGAGTCTGCATCATAAAACATTAATTATATGTCAAAAGTCAAAAGTTAAAGATTGGATCGATCATTACAAAGACCAATATGGAATTGAGGTCTACAATTTAACCAACAAAGACAAACTCATACAATTTATAGCAGCCGATTCAAATGCCGTAGGAATCATAAATTATGACTTGACATTCCGTAGACCAGAACTGGACTACTTACAAGATTTAACCTTAATGCTTGATGAAAGCAGCTGCATACAAAATACTACTGCTAAAAGAACTAAAGCCATAATGAAGCTCAAAAGGTCAAATGTAATACTTTTGTCAGGCACACCAGTAAGTGGGAAAATGGAAAACCTATACTCGCAAGCAAGACTCCTTGGGTGGCAAATTACGAAGAAAGAATATGAAGAAAAATACATAAATTTTGAATTAATACAAGTAGGTGGAATCTACCACCGAATAGTAATGAGAAACCCAAGCAAAAGATATAAGAACATAGACAATTTAAAAGAAAATTTAAGAAACCACGGTGCAATTTTTATGAAAACCGAAGAAGTAATAGACCTACCAGAACAGACATTCCAAAAAATAAAAGTTGAAAGAGAGTCATTATACAACAGATTTCTAAAAGACAAAATAGTGGTAGTTAATAATAAAGAATTTGTAGGCGATACTCAACTAAAATCATACCTTTACAAAAGACAATTATGTAGTTATTTGAATAAAGATAAACTTAATGCATATGAAGACTTAATCGAATCAACAAACGACAGATTAATAGTTTTTTATAACTGGACTAACGAACTAAAAGCATTACTTGAAAGCACTCCTAAAGATAGACCAGTAAGCATTATAAATGGACAAACAAAAGATTTATCAAATTATGAAAATGAAGATAACTCGATAACTTACATTCAGTACCAAGCAGGTGCGATGGGTCTAAACTTACAAAAAGCCAATAAAATAGTTTATTTTTCACCAACGGATAAATCAGAATTATACGAGCAGTCAAAAAAGAGAATACACAGGCTCGGACAAAAAAGTTCATGCTTCTACTACCAGTTAATAGTAGAAAAAAGCATAGAAGAAAAAATCTATAGGTCTTTAGCATTAAAAAAAGACTATACAGATTATTTATTTGAGGAGGATCAAAATGAAGAAATGTAAACAAAAGTCAGAATGTGGAAAAAACATATGTTGCTTCGAATGCGAAGAAAAGAATTCGTGCGGCACAGCATGTGTCAATCCAACCAATGAAAACTGTGAGAATTTAATCGATGACACCGAAGGAGCACTCGCACAGTTTAAAACAGAGCATGTAGAACTAATCAAAAAAATCGCAACATTTAAAACAACAATGGACTCAATGAAGCAGCAAGAAAAAGAACTACATGAGCAGTTAGAAAAAGCAATGGAACTCTATGGTGTTAAGAGTTTTGTAAATGAAAACATAAGGATAACTTATGTGGAAGCACACACTCAAAATAAGTTCAGTACTGAAGCCTTTAAAAAAGACCACCCAGACATGTACGAATCATACAAAAAAGAGTCACCAGTTAAGGCATCAGTAAAGATTGAGAAGTTGGATGCTGGAAAAGCCGTTCGAAAATAAAATAAAGAAATACTTTAAGGCGGAAAACATATGGTATGTGAAATACTGGGGTGGTTCATATACCCAAGCAGGAATACCAGACTTACTATGCTGTGTAAATGGTTACTTTTTAGCACTTGAAGTCAAATCAGACAAAGGAAAGACTACAGCTTTACAAGATAGACAGATAGAACTAATAAGAAAATCAGGTGGATATGCAGCACAAATACACCCTAACGATTTTGAAGGGTTAAAAATAATTATAAATTATTTGAAAGGAAAAATATGCAAGTCTCATACTCAAGAGTTGAATGCTTTAATCAATGTCCAAGAAAATGGAAACTACACTATATAGATGAGATACAAACTCTGCCGTCAGACTCGCCGACTAATGCTTTAATTTTAGGAACGGCAATACACCGAACGATTGAAACAGACTCTGATACGGCAATAAAAGAATACTACATGTCATACCCAGTAATTACTGATGAACACACAGCAGAAGCACTCAAAATTGAAATAATAGGCAATAAAGCAAAAGAGATGCTCCCAGAAGGGCAACACGAAGTAAAAATCGAAACAGAAGAATACAAAGGCTTTATTGATTTATTAGCACCAAACGATGATGGAACTTATGACATTTATGACTTTAAATATTCAAACAATGTAGATGCATACATGAAATCAAGTCAGCTGCATGTTTATAAATATTATGCAGAACAGGTGGGATACAAAATCAAAAATTTATACTTTGTATTTTTACCTAAATTAACAACTGGGGAGTTTTATGAAATCCCAGAACTACTTGACAAAATGACACCAATCATTAGGAAAGTAGAATATAGTGACACCAAACTAAAAGAGTGGCTCGATAAAAAAGACAGAATGCTACAAGCAACAGAATACCCGATGAAACCATCGACTCTCTGTAGGTTTTGTGAATATAACAAAATTTGCGATTTAACATCGCAGGAAATGGAGGAAAACTACATGATACAACTACCAAGTAGTGCACCAAGAGCTGTAAATGGCTCAAGAAACAGGAAGTTCTGGTTTTACGGCAACCCATTCAGTGGTAAATCAACACTCGTAAGTAAAGCACCAAAACCATTTTGCATTAACACTGATGGAAACTTAAAGTTCCTACCTACTCCATTCTTACTCGTTAAGGATGAAGTAATAATGAACGGAAGAATCCCAACCACCAAGTACGGTTGGCTAACCTTCAAAGAAATCATAACAGAACTTAACAAAAAGAATAATGACTTCCAGACAATCGTTATTGATTTAGTTGAAGATTTAAGAGAAATGTGCCGTACTTATATGTACGACAAACTCAAAATCAAGCATGAATCAGAAGCGGCATTCGGTAAAGCATGGGATATGATCAAAAAAGAATACCTTGACACATTAAAGTCATTCTTTAACCTTGATTATGAGAATTTAGTACTTATATCACATGCCCAGACTAAAGATGTGAAGAACAGAGTTGGCGATACAGTGACCAGCATATCGCCAAACATTCAAGAAGCTCTCGCAAACAAAATCGCCGGAATGTGTGACATCGTAGCAAGAGTAAATGTAGAACCAGATGACTCAAGAACACTTAACTTCAAATACGATGAGTACATATTCGGCGGTGGAAGATTATCAGGCATTCAAAAAAGTAAGATACCACTTGAATGGTCTGAACTTATGAAAGAATACGAAAACATAGTAAAAGCAACCAAGGAGGTAAAAAATGGATAATGTATTCGAACAATTCGATGAAGCAATGGATCAAGAGGGATTGCTTAAAGACATCGAAGCAGCTGAAAACGGCGAAAGTAATTACAAGGAAGTTCCAGTCGGAACATATGATGTAAGTGTAGACAAAATGGAACTTAAACTCTCAAAGCAAGGTTCACCAATGTGCACAATCTGGTTCAAGATTAATGCAGGGGAGTTCAAGAACTCATTAATTTTCTACAATCAAGTAGTAACCCAAGGCTTCCAGATACACTTGAATAATGAGATGTTGAGATCACTCAATTCAAGCAAAGAGGTAGAGTTTAAAAAGTATACTCAATATGCACAATTGATTGATGACATTGGCAACGAAATCAAGAACACAAAAGCCTATGGATTAGCATACGGAAAAAATGACAAAGGCTACAACACTTATGAAATTACAGATGTTATAGACCTTGAAACTGAAGGGGAGGAAATACCATTCTAAAAGTCATTGAGTTATTCGGCGGAATTGGAGCCTGCACTGCAGCACTTCGCAGGCTCAATATACCGCACGAAATAGTAGATTATGTAGAAATCGATAAATATGCTGTTAAAAGTTACAATGCCATAAATGGTACGAATTACGAACCACAGGACATAAAAGAATACAATAAACACTTTGATAATATAGACTTAATAATGCACGGAAGTCCATGTCAAGATTTTTCAATAGCAGGTAAGCAGGCAGGTGGCGACAAAGGATCAGGAACTCGCTCAAGTTTGTTATATGAAACATTGAGAATCGTAAAAGACATAATGCCAAAAAACATTATATGGGAAAATGTGAAGAACCTAACATCAAAAAAGCATATCCATAATTTACATACATACATACATACACTCGAAACTTACGGATACACAAATTATTATAAGGTGTTAAATGCTAAAAATTATGGAATACCACAGAATAGAGAGCGATTATTTGTTATATCAACATTAGACAAGAAACCATTCGAGTTCCCACCAAGCATACCACTCGACAAAAAACTCTCTGACTTAAAAGAAGAACATGTAGATGAAAAATATTTCTTAAGTCAAAAGTTAATTAACTGCTTTATGAGTAATGGAACAGGAAAGTACCCAAGGAGAGAGAGATTTTTGTCAAACATAAATAGGAAGAACCAAGAAATAGCGAATGCTATAACGACAATCCCAGGTAATAGACCGACTGATAATTTTATAAAAGTTAAAGTAGCCACTAAAAAAGGCTATCAAGAGGCCTACGAAGGGGATTCAATAAACATAGCATTCCCAGACTCAAAAACTCGACGTGGTAGGGTAGGAAAACAAATCGCAAACACAATAACATGTAACAATAATCAGGTCATAGTTGAATCGTTAAAATACAAACTCTGCGACAAGTTAATAGAAACTGGAAACATTAAAGAAAATGATGTTATTAAACATTCATACTCAAGCGACAGATTAAAACGATTGACTCAAGCTGTAGAAAAGGAAAACAACATATCACCAACACTAACAACAAGGTCAGACTGCCTTGGAATCGCAGTAATAGACGGCGAAGTTTTACGAATACGAAAATTTACACCAAGAGAGTGCTGGAGGCTTATGGGATTTGAAGATTCAGACTTTGACAAAGCAGAAAAAGTAAACTCAAATGCTCAACTTTTTAAGCAAGCAGGAAACTCAATAGTGGTAAATGTACTAATGGCAATATTTAAGAATTTATTGGAGGATTAGATGGGTGAAATAATGCCTTGTGAATTTTGTAAGTTAAATAAAAAATGCATTTATAAAGACTTAAAAAAACGGTCATATGGCTTTTGTATATTTTTTGAGATTACATTTATTGGATGGCTATACTACAAAACAATCGGCAGGAAGAAAAAGACAATGTCAGAACGGAGGTACAAATGCCTACACACTTAATAGTTATTGACTTTGAAGTTTTTAAGCACGACTGGATGGTAGTTATAGCAGATTTACTAACACATAAAATGTCATACATAATAAATGACAAAAAGAAGCTCGAAGATTGGTGGCAAAAAAACTGCAATAACATAATGGTCGGATACAACATCAAAGGTTACGACCAATACATACTTAAAAGCATTTTAACAGGATTTAACCCTTACAAAGTTTCACAATTTATCATACAAGAAGGTCAAGCAGGTTATAAGTTTAGCAAATTACTAAATCAAGTCATAGTGAGATTTTATGATGTTATGCAACCTTTAGATCACGGCTTAAAATTTGCAGAAGGCTCAATGGGGTCAGACATTAAAGAATCAACTGTACCATTTGACATAGATCGAAAACTTTCAAAGGAAGAACTACAAGAAGTCCTTAAATACTGTAAACATGACGTGGAAGAAACAATACGAATACTCTCAAAAAGAACTGAAGATTTAAAAGCACAACTTGGACTTTGTAAGTTAGCAGGTCAAGGCTTATGGAACATAGGAAGAACCCAAACTCAACTCGCAGGAATAATACTAAAAGCCACAAAGCACGAATACGATGATGAGTTTGACATAGATGTGCCTGATACTTTAGACATTACAAAGTACAAATACATAGTCGACTGGTATAAAGACCCACAGAACATGAACTACGAAAATTCTCTGGAAACAGAGGTAGCAGAAGTTCCACACACCTTCGCCTTCGGAGGCTTACATGGTGCAATTGAAAAGTACCACTTCAAAGGGAAAATGCTCATGCTCGATGTAGAGAGCCTATACCCAAGTCTAATGATACGATACAATTTACACTCAAGGTCAATACCAGACCCTAAAGTTTATGAGCAGATAAAGGAAACCAGGATCAAATATAAACACGAAAATAACCCTTTACAGCTACCACTTAAACTTGTACTAAATAAAACCTACGGTGCAATGAAAGACAAATATAACTCACTTTACGACCCAAGGCAAGCAAATAGAGTGTGCATTTATGGTCAACTCTTAATATTAGACCTTATAGAGCATTTAGAGCCGTTTTGTAGGCTTATTCAGAGCAATACCGATGGAATACTCATAGCATACGAAAACAGGGCGAAAATCGACCAAATAAGCGAAGAATGGCAAAATCGCACAGGACTCAAACTTGAGGCCACAGAATACGAAGAAGTATGGCAAAAAGACGTGAATAATTACA
>JAFXWR010000008.1 GCA_017542725.1 Lachnospiraceae bacterium
CTACTTGTTGATACTACTTTGTTATCAACCTCTACTCTACTTATGCCCCACTTTACAAACTCATAACTATCCTTATATGTAAAGCTCTCTGATGCTACTATGAAATCACTTATTCCTAATATCCTTCCTGTGCCGGTTGTCTCACCTTTAATAGCCTTATGCCCTGACTCATACCTCACTTCATATCTTACTACTTTCCACTTCGCATATACTTTTACTTCTGCTTCGTTCTCGTCTATTCCTTTGATTGTTCCTTCATCCTCATAATCAACAGGAACATCCTCTATCTTAGTAGCAAAGCTTGCACTTGATGGCACAGTAGTCCATCCTACAAAGTTAAAGCCTTCTGCCTTATATGTATTCTTTGTGAGTATTGCTTCTCCATCTTCTATAACGGAATCTTCCATCTCGCCACTAACTTCATATGTTACTCCGTTATATATAGGATCGTTTTTCATGTATTTTATATGATTTGAATTTGTTGCTATTATTACATCTTTTCTTCCATCTTCATTTGTGTATCTATATGCTCTAAGCCTACTATCTCTTATTGTGTCTGCAACAAATAACTTAGCCATTCCTATGTCTTTATTCTTTACTTTATCTCCATTCCAATCTTTATATACTATGCCTTGACCTGTCTCTGTATCAAATGAAATGTTCGCAAATGTATTATCTACATCAAACTTACCACTCTCTTGTCTTATGAAACCATCATTGTTCTTACTATATATTTGATATGGATAATTACCTAAGTCTACACTACTTCCGCCTTCTACCTTATTATCCTTAACTGTAAATGAACCATCTCCCATACTCATGTATCCACTGTTTGATACTATGATGCCACTTGATACAGTAGTAAGCGCCTCTCTCGCATTTATAAACTTATTCTCTAATACATTAAGAGATCCATCTATAAATATCTCACTATCATCATTTATCCTTAATATAGCCTTCTCTACACTTCCTCTATCTACTTCGTTCTTATTTAAGTTAAGCTCTCCATATACTCTTACTCTGTTATTAATATTAAATAATGTGTTTCCTTCAACAGAACTATTTTCACTTACATCAACTACTCCACCTTCAGATGCTACTATCTCTCCACTTCCTTCATTACTTATTAATGTATCCAAAAACTTATTATTCTTAATCTCTACATCGTTTAAGTCAAGGAAGCCTTCACTATTTACTATTAACTTCAAAACATCGTTATTTATAATCTTACTGTCCTCTATGAATGCACTTCCTACATTCATAAGTGTATCTACATTACTATATGAACTAATTACTGTCTTATGAAGCTTTGCATTTGTAGAATTTAAATTAAAGACATTTGTTTTACTAGAATTATCTATCTCCTTAATTATTACATTATGTGTCTTAAACTCTTTATCTCCTTCATTATCTACTACTGCATTTGACTCTACAGTTAATGTATCATTTGCTACTATGTTTACATCGATATTGTTGAATAAATATCCAGAACTATTCCTTATAATGCCGCCTTTCCCTTCCTTTATCTTACAGTTAGTGATATTTACTTTTCCACTTCCTGTAAATCTTACTCCGCTTAATGTGAAACCATTAAGACATATATTTAATTCTTCATTTACTACTATCTCTTGATTAAATACTACATCATTATATAAGAAATAATTACCACTCGCTGGCATAGTAGTATAAACAGCATTTAATAATGCTTTATATATTAAACTTGTGTTGTGTCTTTCTACATTACTATGACTACATATCTCAGAAGCTGTAGCTCCACATACCTTATGAACATGCCTATCTACATATGATATCATTAATCTTTCTTTATCAACTCCTAAGTTATATCTAACATCATATTGCTCATCATAATAATCATGAAGTCTTATGAATCCTGTCCCTTTTACATCAAGAACATTCGTTTCATTCCAGTTATCTATAATACATCCATCATAATGCTCTGTGTTTCCTATGAAGATTCCTATATCACTCTTACTTGAATCAAACTTATTATATACCTTTATCCTTCCATCAGAAGCCCCAAGATATATATCATATGCTCTTACATCCTCTTCCTCTATTCTGTTTCCTTTTACATTTATGTTTCCTTCTAATGCTACAGTGCTCTCATTCCCTACATTTATACCAGATAATGTGCCATATATAGTAGTTAAATCTCTCATAGAGAAATCATTATCTACTACATTTAAACTTCCTTCTACATCTAATCTAGCTTCTTCATCTAAATTAATCATAGAAACATTCGCTTCTTCGTCTGATACTACTCCTCTATTATCTACTATGCTTACACTTGATACCTTGTTTACTTTTAAGTTGCTACTTGCATTTATTACTACTCCATTCCTTACTTCGTTATCACTAATTAATACATTTCCACTAAGTATGGTATCATTAACTGCATTTACTATCCTACTTGCTGTGAAGTTTGTTATCTCTACATCTTCAAAATGACTTGCTCCTTGTAAGTTAAATACATTGCCATTTCTTAATGTGTTTGTTCCTCTAAACTCTACTCCATATGTCTCTAACTTTCCACTTTCACTACTGCTATTATATACTAGTGTTACAGCATTAACTACTATCTTATTGTCAGAATCCCCATATATGCTTAATGAACCATTTTGGAACAAGTATCCGTTATACTCTGATAATATCTCTCCCTTTCTATCTGCACAGTCTGTTATGTATATACTATGTCCTCCCATGTTTATATTGCCATTAAGAGTTAAATTATAACCATTTAGACATAAGTATAAATCATTATCAAGAGTCGTGGTATCTATCACTGTATCTCCATTTAGATATGCCTTCCCACTTGTAGGTATACTTACAGTTGATACATTCTTTTCATAGAATATAATCTCACTATGTGATGCTATGTCTATATGCTTACACTCTCCTCTAAATCCACATACAAAATGCTTATGAACATCTGTTAATATTAAATAATTATCTTCGTCTATCTCAAAATATAACTTGCTATTCTTATACTTGTCTATGCTGAACATCTCCTTATACTCATCTAGCTCTCTACTATTCGTGTTCTTCATGACTCTTCCTACGCCACTTTCTGTATTTAAAGATATCTCAGCTACTGTATTCTCCTTATCAAGTCCTTCTCCTACCTCTCTTATGAATAATTCATTCGCCTCTATGTTATATACATGGTATAAACTACTATTACCCTTATTTGAATATGATTTTATATATGAATCATCTACTACAAATGAACTACTTGCTAAATATATTCCGGCATATACAATGTTTTCACCTAAATTAAATGTATTATTTGATACAGATATATCTCCTTTAAGCTCTATATCCCTATTTAAATACATCGCTGCATTTACTACATCCTCTACTCCGCTATTTATTATAATGTTATTATCTATATTTAATAATCCACTTACTACTCTATTTTCTGTCTCACCTTCTACTTTTAACACATAGTTTCTTGCTGTATTCATAGTTATATCAACTTCGTTATATGACTCTATTACATTCGCTTTTATGAATACTCCTTCTGTCTCATTATTCCTTATGTCAGCATTGTCTAACACTAACTTCTTTGTCTCTAAAAGATTACTACTAAATCTATACTCGTTTATGTCTGTATTTACTAAATATGTTATATCGTTATCACTTATTAATCTATCATATGTCACTCCTTCTACTACACTGCCATTTAGGTTAGTATTTACTATCTCTACCTTCTTTACATTATGTGATAACTTCCTTGCTGCTATAGATATCCTATTTACATTACTGTTTCCAAATACATTAACCTCTTCCATGTCAGTGAACATCACTTCATTACTCTTAGCATAAATACTTCCAGAAGTACTATTACAATCTGTTATGTATATTGACTTACCTATGAAGTTTGCACTCCTTAATGCATATCCATTTAGACATATGTATATGTCCTTTGTTAATCTTATTGTATTAGGTAAAGTGATATTCTCTTTTAAATAATATTCTCCTTCTGTTGGGAAACCATAATCATTTATGTATTCCATATCAAGTCCCTCATAGTTTATCTTCTTACTATGCCCTCCAAACTCTGATATCGTTGCATGAACACACTCTTTACCACATGCGAAATGCTTATGCAACTCTTCACTTACTATTACTACATTGTTTTCATTAATCTTCCTTATATATGCATTTGTCTCACTATCACTATATAAACTATCTATCATTATTGAACTCTTGAAGCCTGTTATATAGTCAACTGTTGTACTTGTCCAATTCTTAAATATCGTTCCTGTTGATAATTTAGTATCCATTAATGACTTTGCTATATATACTGTAATCTTTGACTCGCTTGAAATAAATACTCCCTCTTTATGCTCTATTAATCCTTCTTTATTTACTGTATATATGCCATATGTATGATCTTCATTATTTTTAAGTGTTTCACCATCTACTTCATTATTATCTATATATATACTTGAATTGTCATATGTGTATATAGTCGTCTTTTCATTTATAGCATAAAAGGCACTTAAATTATTTCTTGCAATAGTCTCTCCTTTTATGAAACTATTTGTCGCTATCTCCATCCTTCCTTTATTATATACATGCGTTGGCTCTGAATTATGACTATATATAATACAAGTTGTTCCACTATCCGCTTTCATTGTGTTATTTGTTATGAGAAGTCTACTTCCCTCTTCTATAGTCATCTCGGCTCCGTTAAGTCTCATCAAGTGATTCGTTATCTTATTGTCCTCTATCAAAACTTCATTTATGAACTTAAGCTCGTTTCCTTTCTTCGCCGCTTGATACATGAGATACTGACCATGGAAGTTCTTTATTACTACATCGTTGAATATTCCTGACTCTGCTGAATCTGCAAATGAGAATATACTTCCTGCTACACTCTCATTCTTATATCCGATAAACTCAGTATGATATGCCATTAACCCTTCTCTTGCTCTCTGTGATGAATATATCTTATTCGCATTAATCTTTAATCTACTATGGTCATCCATACCATATATATTTATAACACCACCATCAAACAAGGCCTCTGTTCCTGTCATTACTATAGATCCACTCTCTTTACAGTTTGTTATATAAACATTATAATTACTTACTGTGTTTATGAATCTATATGAGCCTGTATTTAATGTATGTCCATTTAAACATAAGTAAAAGTCTCCTGCTATTGTTAAATTACTTGTGAGTGTTATATCTTTATCAAGATAAAATTTACCCATGTTCCTTATCTTTGTCATTGGTGCATATACTATTGTCTCTGTATGCTCACTTAATCCGTTATGTGCACAAGAATCTGATGCATATACTCCACATACCTTATGCCCATGCCCTATATATACCTTCAACTCATTATCGTCTGATACCTCTTCTGTATATGTCCTCCTCTCTACTGTTCCATACCTACTATGAAGTATGAATGTCTCTTGCATCCTATTTGTATTAGCAACTTTTCCTGTAATCCACTCCTTGAAGATTACTCCTGTCATGTCTATGCTTTCAAAGAATATTGTCATTACAGAGTTATTATTGTCAAATACTCCACCCTTACTTATAAACATCGCTTTATCACTTACTCTATAAATACCATGGAGTTCTCCTTCACTATCTTCTCTTAATGTATTATTTCTCTCTATTACCTTTGTATCACTTGTGTAAATTATAGAGTTGCTCGCTATATACACACTACTCATTATTCCATCTATTGCTCTATAGTATTCGTTATTCTCTATCCTTAATGTGCCATACTCGTTATACTCACTATTTCCTAAAAG
>JAFXWR010000053.1 GCA_017542725.1 Lachnospiraceae bacterium
AGCTGAGTTAAATACTATTGAGGCAGCCCATGTTGAAGCAGATGTAACAGAAGATTATAATTTATCCTATTCTGAGAAACAGGATATGATTTATTCACAAGTAGCTGATAGACAGTTGTTGGATTTAACTTCACTTACAAAGTGTTCTGATAATGAATTACAAGAAGTTATAAATTATATGGACGCTGTTGATGCACAGTTAGTTGGTACATCTTCTACTGCTATTGATGAAACAATTGACTCTTGTTTTACGGATTATTTGTTGTGTGCTTTTGAAGAAACACCTTATTATTGGCAACGTACACAAACAATAATCAGAGGTATAGACGCAGAATCAAGGTCGATTATAGTTGACGTAGACTATAAAACAATAGGGTTTGAGAAAACTGTACAGGCACCGTCAGCAATTCCATTAGGTTGTGCTGGTTATGAGATAAAGTTAAAGAATCGTTATGACCGTTGGATTGATATTTTGACTACAAAATATAATCAAGGTTCAGATAGTGGTTGGCAGCAGAAATATGACGAGTTTGTAAAATATTACGGTAACTTTGAAGATATTTATGCTTCTCAAACAAATTTATCTTTAACAGAGCAGCTTTATGAGACAGGAAATCAAAAGACTTATGAGGGTATGAAGGATAGCGAAGCTGAACAGAGTACAGGTAAAATGACTGTTCGTTATGTATTAGTACCAAATTATAAGTTAGGTATTAACTTAGGTCTTACTTGTCAGCATATGTATATTTTAAGTTATGCTCTTGATAGAGATGCAACAAGTAATTTAGAGATATTTACTGATGAGGGTTATGCTACTGTTACAGATAGCGTATATAATCTCATATACAGTTATTTCCAATGTATTGATGAGAATAATTACACAGGATTATGTTCTTTAGTAAATGACTTTGGTAAGATAGATAAGCATTATGAGGAATTGTTTGAGACTACTTATACAAAGCATGAAAACTTTACTGTTTCGTTATTTGATATTCAGGGTACACATATTACTTGTGGTATAGAGGTTGGTGTTAAGAAAAGAGCAAAGGGTTCTAAGATGACATATCCTTTATACAAAGATAGATATTTCTGTGAGTTGGAGTTAGTAGAAGATAAGTTAAAGATAGCTAATATGGTATTGTTAAGTACTACATTAGAGGGTGAGCCTACTATTAAAACTGATGAAGCTGATGTTTTAGGTTTTGCTAATGCTATTGATTTGGATAACGAAGATAAGCAGGATATTGAGAAACTTATTTGTAATCTCAGTGCTTTACAGTTAGAGAAAGATACTTCATCTGATAACTTTAGTAAGGTTGTTGATATTAGTATTTCACAGAGTAATATGAAAAATCTTACTTCTGCTATGACTACATTAGGTGGTGTTAAGAAAGTAGTATGGATTTCAAATTATCAGCAGGGTACATCTAATTATGCAAGTGTAAAATGTACTGAGTTGTATCAGCAATCGGATAATAGTATTGTTGAGGCTAGTGCTATATATTCATTTATTTTAAAAGGTGATGTATGGTATGTTTACGATTATGATATTGTTTCTTCTGCAAGATTAGGAACTACTAACTTGAATACAGCAGGTTGCTTGTGCTTAATAAGTCCGGGTAAGATAGAACAGTATACTAGCCAAATTAAGGGTACTGAATCTAATACAGCTACAGATACTATTGTTTCTGATATAAGTGTTGTATATGCACATGAAGAGTACACACCTAAGTTAAAGAGTGGTACAGTAGAACAAGGTTTGGATACAGAACAGGCTTACGCTCTTTCTGATAGTGAGTATAAAGAAACTTTTGATAATTTCCTTACTGCTATTGAGTCTGAAAAGACAGCAGATGAGTGGATACTTGCTAAAGATACATTCTTAACTGATTATGAGGACTACTTGTCAGAGCATATGACACTTGATGAGAATGATGAATATGTCTTAGACGGTGAATATCTTGAATTGTATGACGTAACAAATTATCTTGATGATATGTATAAAGAGATAGTTGCTACTTACTACAATAGATTGAATAACCGTTATGAGGGTGATGAATTAGCTAACCAGATTGAAACACTCAAGACACGTTGGGCATCACAATCTAAGCAGATTTCAGACTCTTGTAAAGATAGTAATGAGTTGAAGGATAAGTACAATGAAATTCAAACATTCTTGAATACTGCAATTACAAGACTAGACAAATAAAGGGGGTTTTCTATGGAAGTAACTAAGGTTACAATATCTGAATATAACCCAAAACCAAAAGGTGTATGCGCAGAATGTTCAATAGTGTTGGATGATGAGTTGAGTATTCATAAAATCCAAATATTGCGAGGAAAACGAGGGTTATATATAAATTTCCCAAATACAGGTTTAGTTTATTTTGTAAATGGGAAAAAACGCTATAAAGATTTGGTAAGACCGATAAATAATGATTTGCGTATGAAAATTTCCGAAGCAATATTAAAGGCGTATGCTGAACAAGAGTAATTTTAAGAGTAGATTAAAGGGTAATCCTTTAATCTACTTTTATTTGCTTAAATTTTTGTAGTGACAGAATTGTGTTTTTGTGATATGATATTTTGTGCATTAGTATATATAAATAAAGGTTTAGGTGAGAAAATGGCTAAAGCAAAAGAAGTTAAATTTTATAACAATCGTTATATGGGTAGTTTGGATGAAACCTCCTGTAACCAATTAGAGCGATTACTTGAATTAGATAGTCGAAATGAAGGTTTGAGAGATTTGCACCGTATTATAGTTAATTTACCAGATAATGTAGTATCTGAAATTATTGCAATTAAAGATAATGATATAAATGCTATATTACCTGATTATGATACACCTGTTGGTGCCTTGAAAGAGTATCAACAAATAGGTGTTGCTTTATTATATATTGCTAAAACAGCTATTTTAGGGGATTCTGTAGGTTTGGGAAAGACCGTAGAATCCGCTGGTCTGATTCAATTTCTAAAAGCAGAAAGGGCTAGTCAGCCTAATGCAAAACCATTTAGATTTTTAATGCTAACTGAAAAGAACTTGGTTAACCAAGTGCGTAGTGAAATGGTGAAGTTTACAGGAGATTACGTAGACCTTGTTTCTAGTGGAGAAGAAAAGGTGATGAAAAAATTTTTAGAGCGTCATCCTTTCCATGAGCCATTAAGTACAAGTATATGTGGTACACACGCTTTACTTACTACACCTACATTTTTGTCTTGGGTAGAACAATGTAGAACACAAGGGCATGGCTTTCCTTTTGATTTATTAGTAGTAGATGAAAGTTCGTGCTTGGGTAATACAAAAACACAGATAGTAGATGGTTTTAAAGCTATATCAAAGTATTTTTCACGTATAGTATTTTTAAATGCTACTCCATTTGAAACTAAGTTGGATATTTTCTACACACAGTTGAATTTGTTAGACCCTACTATGTTGCCTACACAGACAGCATTTAAAAAAGAATATTGTCTGATGGATTATACAGGTATGTTCCCACGCCCAACAGGAAAGTACAAAAATACAG
>JAFXWR010000054.1 GCA_017542725.1 Lachnospiraceae bacterium
ACTAATATAAATAACGGTATAGTAGTATTAAAGGCTATATGGTCTGATTTAAGATACACATTAAGGTTTGACCAAAATATCCCAGTAGGAGTAGAGATAGTAAAATTAGACGAAACAGATTACACAACAGAGCTTTACAACAATGAGAGTATAGTAGCTCCAAAGATTACGACAGTAGTAAAAGGACATTCATTCAAAGGATGGGATAGAAATAGTAGTGTAGCAACACCTACATATATAGGCGGAGTTGATTTAATCCATGGACTTGGAAGAGAGTCAGAAGGCGAGATAACACTTTATGGAATATGGACAACAGATGTAGCAAAAGTCATAACACCAACAGGCGAAAATGGAGAAGATGAAGAGAAAGACATAACAGAGGATATAAAGAAGCCAACTAAGCCAAAAGATAAAGACGAGTATGGAAATGACTTTGTATATTATATTATAGGAACAATAAGTAATCCAAATAGAGATAGAAGCGAAGAAGACATGACAGATAAGGAATTACTTGTTAAGTATGATGAGGATAATAGTTTGTATGAAGCACTTGGAGATGAGATAGACAATCAAGCAACATACTATTCATATCCAATTTATAATAATGTATATAATATAATTATAGATGATAACCTTCCAGAGGGAGCTGATGAAAAAGTAGTCAAGAATATAGGAAGAGATACTATATATAGAGGCGATAGACAAGTCTTGTTTGATGGCTTAGACATAAGCCTTAAAGGGTATAAGTTCAAAGGTTTCTCAAGTAGTAAGACAGCGAAAGAGGCTACATATAAAGAAGGAGACATAGTAAGGCTTTATGCTGATGATTATGTAAATGAGAAAGGCAATGTAAAGAGATTAGTAGCAGATCAAGGAAGCAAGAATATCACATTATACTGTGTATGGGAAGCAAACACATATAGTGTTCAAGTAGAGCTTTCACCAAATGTAGTAATTAGGAATGGCAAGAGAAATATAGTAAATCCAAAAGAGTATGGAAAGACATATGAAGATCTTGATTATGATGCAAGTTACTTCTATTGGTCAGGACATGATTTCATGTATTGGCAAATAGATAAAATACTTGATGAAAATGGTGTTGAGATACCAGGATACTTGTATGATAGAGCGACAATAAGCACAGCAGCATATAAGAATTTAACAGACATAGATAAAGCGACAGTAGTATTAAAAGTCATCTGGTCAGGAATAAGATACACAATACATTTTGATAATGCAATACCAGATGGAGCAGAGATTATAGAAGAGAATGCACCGATAGAGGATGTAGTTCTTCATAATGAGAATGAGCTTGTTGCTCCACAAGTAAATGTAGCAATAAAGAGATATGCATTTAGAGGATGGGATTTAGATAGAAATGTAGCTACACCATCATATGCAGTAGGGGATATAATTAAGGGACTTGCAACATATGAGAATGAAGTAGTAACACTTTATGGAATATGGCATGAGACGAAGAGTGGAAGTGTAGACCCATGGGATCCTGATAACGAAACACCTGCTGATGATCCTATATCATCACCTAGTGAGCCATATGACACAGACGATGAAGGAAATGATTTCTTATATTACATAATAGACTCATATAGTGATATGGAGACAAAAGAAGTTACATATGAGAATGGAATGAATGAGTATGAGCTTCTTGCTAAATTTGGAGGAGACATAACGCTTCATGAAGCACTTGGAGTTCACTTAAAAGATGATACATTGTATGTTCGCTATCCAATATACAACAATGTATATACTATAGAGATAGATAAGAACATTCCAAAAGAGGCAGATAGTAGGGATGAGTTCTATGCAGAGACTTTAGAGCAAGAGATATATGAAGGTGATAGAGTAAGATTATTCAGTGATAAAACAATAACTCTTGATGGATATAAGATTAAAGGTTTCACAAGTGATCCAACAGCAGATCCTGTAAACGGAGAAGTAGAGTATAAGGTAGGAGATATCGTTAGGAAGTATAAGGAGTTAAGCGTAACTGATGGAGGACTTGTAAAGAGACTATATGCTGATGAAGCAGCTAAGAGAATTAAATTATATTGTATGTGGGAGCCAAACACATATTCTATTAAGTATGACAAAGGAAATGAGAATGTTAATTTAAGATATGAGAAGGATCCAAACAATATAAAGATATATGGAGAGACATATAAAGACTTATCAGTAGATGGTAATTTCATGACATATGAGGGACATGAGTTCATGTTCTGGGAAGTATATCAAGTATTTGACAAAGATGGAGTAGTGATAGACGGATATAAGGTAAGGAGAGCGACATATTCAAGTGTAGACGAGTATAAGAATTTATCACCACTTGATAAATCGACAGTAGTATTAAGGGCTGTATGGAGTAAGTCAGAGTATAATTTATCATTTAATGATAATATTCCACTTGGAGCAGAGGTAGTAGAGAATAAGCCACTTGATAATATCCATGTAAAATCAACAGATATGATACTTGCACCATATCCAAATACAACAGTAAAAGGATATAGTTTCCTTGGCTGGGATTTGTATAGTGGAGTAGAGATACCAACATATAGAGCAGGAGAAGATTACATATATGGACTTGGATATATAGAGAATGAAGTAGTAACACTTTATGGAATATGGCAAAAAGTAGAAGCAAGTGTAGTAATACCAGTTGATAAAGGAGGAAGTGGAGAGAAGATAGACATATTAGAGGAGGTAGTAGATCCAGTAGTTCCTTATGATGTAGATGAGAACGGCAATGATTTCTTATATTATATAGTAGCAAGTATAAGTGATATAGAAGGCAATGTAAGGAATGAAGACGAGATGAATGACAAGGAGCTTCTTGCTAAGTTTGGAGGAGATAAGACACTTTCTGAGGCACTTGGAAATTATGTAGTAAATGGTTCTACATACGAAGGACTTCCAATATATAATAATGTTTATACTATTAAATTAGATAGTAACATTCCAGACGGAGTAGATAGAAGCACATATAAAGCAGAAGTAGATGAGCAAAAGATTTATGAAAATGACAGAGTAAGATTATTTGAGAACATAAATGTATCACTTCCTGGATATAAGTTAGTAGGATTTACAAGGAATAGAAATAATACAACAAGTGAGTATAAAGTATCTGACATAGTAAGGAAGTATAAAGAGGCTGATACGAATGAGAAAGACAATGTGAAACCACTTTTCGCTGATGAGTCAACAAAGACAATAACATTATATTGTATTTGGTCTCCAATTAAATACTATGTAGAGATAGATTTAGGAGTTGATAAAGATACAATTAATAAGGTA
>JAFXWR010000055.1 GCA_017542725.1 Lachnospiraceae bacterium
GAAAAAATGCTAAGTGCCACTATCTAAAAATATCGCATAACTATAAAAGTATTTATAAAACTAAACATACAAAACATACCTATTATATATTAATCTTATTTAATTAATAAAAATTAATATATAAACAAATTTTTTATTATCTAAACCCTTATAAAATAAGAACTTAAAATTTCTTTACATAAAAATCCTTTATTTATGCACATTTGAAAGGAGGTTGCCAAACGACAACCTCCTCAAAAAATTTTTTCTTATCTACTCCAAATCATTGCAAATCCATCATTATATGTAATTCTAAAACCACAAGTTTTCTGTAAATATGCATTAAAATTAGCGTCTGGATATGTTGATTGAGGTATATCTTTTACACCGATATTTTCCAAAAATTCATACATACAACCTGTAACACCATCTGCTGCACTTTCAGCGATTACATCAGGAGTACCTTTTCCACTTCCTATTACTGCCAATAATTGTGTTCTATGCACATATGGATTAGTAGTACTCTCATGCCTATCAATTACAACTACCGACACATTAGAAATACCGTTTTTCATAATATTATAAAATGAAACAGCATTCTTTTTTCTTTCAGCTTTACTAACTCTAACGTTTTTCATAAAGATTCCTTTCTTAACTATTAACAATAAGGTCAACACGTTTTTTCAGTTCTTCATCATAAATAGGCTCGAATAATTGTCGTTTTTCGTCCTTAGATAACTTAGCCCATAATTGTAACTTAACTATTTTACTACCCTCACCATTACCCGATGCGGCAGGTCCGTACCATTTTCTTAACAACTCTTTAGATGCAGAAACAGAAGGTGCAACTATAAAGCCATTATAAGTCGCATATTCATTATGCGAAGGTTGACCCCATCTTGGTATTCTTTTTGTTTCTACACGATATACAAACAATTTCTGTGTTTTAGTATTTTGAAAAGTAATAAAGTCATTTATAGTCATGTGAGTAAATCTATTAAAAATAATAGTATCACCGACTATATCTTTTGTTAAATCGTGGCAAAAATAGCGCATAAGAGGTCCTTTCTCACATCAATACTTCATACATCTTCTTAAAATTATACTCGTCTGGTATCGGAAAAACAACTGTAGTTATAGTTGATTTACCCAAATTCTCTTTAAAACAGTTAGCTACATAGGTTGCGTCTTGTTTAAACACGCCACAACCAAAAGCACCTGCTATCAAAAGGTCTACATTATTATCTTCAGCTACATTTATAATGAACTTAATTCTATCCCTAAGAGCAGCCTTATTTGCCTCCATAGTACAATTACGACTAGCATAAGACCAATTAGGAGACGCACAAGTAATCACATCAATAAATTTATTTGCACTTTCAAAATAAACCCTTGGCGTATACAACGCTCTATTAGAATACAAACCATCATTCAAATGCAATTCATTATATTCATAAAACTCAGATAATGTGTTAGAATGTAATACATTATACAAAAACGAGTCATGACATAAACATTCCTCTTGTGCGGAAGAACCCTTTATAAAGCCACCACCCGGATTTCTATAAGACGCAAAATTCAATACTGCTATTTTCCCATCTAGCGAATAATCGGTTATAGCCTTAACAGAATCCGACATTTCAACAATCAATTTAGGTGTTTTCTCCCCAAAACCTTTGGAAAAATCAGAATTTATTGAATATACCTTTGTAGCATTTATAGCGTCTTTAATCTCAGTTGCAAAGCGAATTTGCATATCTTTTGTATGCTTAATAGCTGCATTACTTCTTTCTTGTTTATTTGCCCAATAATACATAAGTTAATCCTCAAGCTTTGCGATAAATTTCTCACCCTTTGTAGTAACTTGCCAATTACCTCTACTAAGCATTTCAATATAACCCTTTGCTTTCAAATCACCGAAAATTCTATTAACAATAACTCGTGACAAATCTGCCTGTTGTGCCAGTTCTCCCTGTCCTAAAGGGCAATACTTATTATTCCCAATTGACACACTATTATCTGCCATTAGTTTGAGAATACGATAATGGTTAGTCACAAACATATCGTCCAACTTTGTTAATTTTGTTTTAGTTACTCTTGTTTTCATATTAGTTACCTTCCTTTTTACATAATTCACCATCTTTAATGTAGGCTAATATAGATTCATCTGCATATATAAAACTATCTACTAATGTAGCATAATCATACATAGAGAAAATTTTATTTTTTGTCACTATATAATAAGTATCTTTAATACGAATAAGTTTACCATTCTTTACCAACAAAACAGCTTTTAAAACATCTTGTAAATTTGTCATTTTATAAAAATACTCGATACTTAACAGTTCATAACGTTTTTCAACCTTTTGGTAAAACTCATCCGTAATATTTCTAATTAATTCACCTTTATCCACACTTCTATGTTTCTTAATTGTTGCTCTATACTTCATCAGCACATAAGCACGAAAAACATCAGAATTAGTTAATACCGCTAATACATAAGGTAAAGGAGCATCAGGTATTCTCGCATAAATACTCTTCAATATAGCATCTAAAATTTGGTTCAATACTTTATCATCTAACAAATTACCTTGTGATTCAATTACTTCCTTAGTATCTTCTATCTCTGGCTCAAAACTATGTTCTATAGCTTGATAAATAGTTTCCGCATTAAAATTAGGCTTTGCAGCATCTTTAACAGGATGCATACGCAGAGATATACCCTCCTCTGTAGGCCATATTTCCAACTCTACGGAAGTATCTGTATAATCATCAATAAAATGCTCAAATCCTTTTGTATCATTACCTATATTATTAAGTAACTCACTATAGATTATCTTAGCAATTTCAGCCATATCAGCCACACTCAACACTTCTTTGCTTTCATCAAAGCCAGCTAATTCTACATATTCTTTAAATTCTTCTTGTGTTAAATTAACATACACATAAGAATTATCTCTGCTAATTTCCATACTACTACCTCTTATTTAGTTATTTAGTTTAGGCCATACCGTAAAAAGAGGCTTTCCTAAAATATCACACGCATTTCCATTTATCAATACTCTCTTTACTTTCTTATCTATTGAAGGTCTAGTTTCCCTAGTCGGATTACTATAAAAAAGTTTCTTATATTCTTCTGCAGTAATCTTACTAGACAAATTCAAAAGACGTGTAGGTGCTATATAGCCCTCTACCTTTTGCAACTCAAAAAATGAATCCCCAAACTGTGTCACATAATAAGTCATCTGCAATCTCCTTAAAAATATGTTCTTAATCTTACGTGTATTATATCATATTTACATTGAAAGTCAATATTAGTTTACTCAAAATTTGATTTAATTAAAAAAGATAACTAAATTTAAGTTAGGAAACTAATTAAAATAATTAGAGCAACTTAATTCTAAGTTGCCCTACTCAGTTTAATCCCCTATATCGTGTACTTCATGTATTTCTACGTTTGGCTCAAATTTATTAGCTATTATTCGCAAAATAATATAACTACCTACTAATAAAGGTAATCCGCACATATATAATTCTACGCTCTCAATTACATTAGCATTTGTACTTATAGCAGTTATAATAAGCGCAACAATCGTAACTAAAATACAAGTTATACCGTCTAACATAGCTAAAGTATTTAAAACTTTCCACTTTAACATATAAAACCCTCTTATTTTCGTATATAGATAGTTTCTAGTCTACGATATTTAGCATCTTCACACATAACACCATATTTCTGTGAACATAAAGAATAATTTGTAACCCTACCGCTAATGTACCTCCCTCTCACCTTTACAAAAATTGAGCGTCCTATTATATCTTCATAATTTCCTACATAAGGTTGAAAATTATCCATAAATGACTCCTTTAGTCTGCAAGATTACTTACTACGCCCATAAAAGCAATATCATCATTTTCGTAGTCTTGTATATAATAAATAAAAGGTCTATTTGCCAAAAAGTCATAATGGGGCTTTGGCTCAACCATTGCCATTGAGTCACTTTTCACAATTTCAGTTACGGCTGCCGCCTCTGTACCCTCATTATCAAACTTTATTTTAGCTATCTGTGATATTACTGGTGGTTCAGTATCACAAATAGTCAAGCCCTCTTTAAACGGTGGGTTTAATTGTAAATTAAATGAGTCAAACGAAGCCATATAAGTTGACTTTGCTTCAAATTTAGGAAATTCTGCATAAACATCAGCATCTTCATACTCAACATTATTATTTATAAAATCATCTATATTTACATCTGTTAAAGTATATCCCTCATTTGGAAGTATAGCAACAAAAGACATACCATTCTCATAATCCATTTTGTAGGCTGTAGCAGTCTTTGTTTTAGCTATATAATCGCCAAAATCACAAAACATTTCAACTTGACTTGTACTACCGTCCTCATTTTCAAACTCTTTTAACCCATCACATAAAGTTTTTTCACCGCCTACCCACTTACTCTTAAAGTAGATAATATTCATAGCATCTACAAAGGTATTCTTATCAAAAACTGTAGGTGTTTCGGTAATAAATCCATTTGTACTATCAGATACAAATTGATTTTTAAACTCTGTAGCCTGCGCACTATCTGACATATCCATCATATAAATAATATCTTTATCTACCAAGGGACCTCTTGTCAAAGTAAAATCTTTTAATTCATTCACCCACAATCTATTTATAATAGACAAGCCATCAATAGACTTATAAGACAAATAATCTTTATTTCTCAAATAAGCCTTAAACATTTCCTTATTAGAGGTATCTAAGAGTTCTGCATATATAGCAAAAGCAGAATTTAAAGATTCTGATGAAAATATGGCATTTGTATTAGGCTCTCTCTGACTCATCATAAACTCTAAATAAGTTTGGTAAGATAAAGGTTCTACTTGTTCTACTTCTACAGCAGAAATCTCAGTTTCATTAGATTGTAATATACCATCTTCTGTATCTAGTACTAAATCAACATCATCTGAGTCGGTTACGCTATCTTCTGTTGTAGCAGTCTCATTATCTGTAATAACTTCATCATTAGTTGTCTGTATCGTAGTTGCATTTGTAGTCTTACCACATGCTACTAATAATAAACTACTTAAACATAGTATTGTTACTATTTTCTTTTTCATAATACCCTCCTGAA
>JAFXWR010000009.1 GCA_017542725.1 Lachnospiraceae bacterium
ATCATACACAGTAGGTCCGCAGACATACATTCTCACCTTCATCGGTTCTATTGTCTCAAATTCTTCTTTTCTCTTTGTCAATGAATTGTAAATCTTCATATAAATCCTTTCAGGCTCTGCAAGTATTTGCCTTTCTTAATTGCTTTATAACTCTACAAGGGTAACTGCTCGTGCAGCTATTCCCTCTCCCCTACCTGTGAATCCCAGACCTTCTTCTGTTGTTGCTTTAATATTAACTTGATTAATGCTTAAAGAAAGTGCATCTGCAATATTTTTTCTCATCTCATCTATATAATCTCTTAGTTTTGGTTTTTGGCAAATTATCGTTGCATCAATATTGCAAATCTTAAAATCTACTTTATCATCACGACTTATACTTATTGCTTCTTTTTCTATAAGAGATTTTACTTCATTTAGCAGCTTAATAGAACTTATTCCTTTATATATTTCATCAGTGTCTGGAAAATGCTTTCCAATATCTCCAAGTGCCATAGCACCAAGTAATGCATCCATAATGGCATGGATTAGGACATCTGCATCACTATGACCAAGTAAACCTTTTTCATAAACAATCTTAACACCACCGAGAATCAAATCTCTTCCTTCAACTAACTTATGGACATAATATCCTTCGCCAATTCTATACATACATTCCCTTATTCACAACGTTTACTAGTAACTTTTATATAATGCTTATTTAATATAGTGCAAGGATGATACTGAAGTTTAGAACTCTCAAGTCCCTTATCACCTGCATTCTCTTCACGATTTATATATTTCATGTCAGAACCAAATCTTTTTGCAAACTCATTCATAATCATAGGGTATGAACCTCTTTTTGTCTTATCAGCCTTCTCAATATGTGAAAATAAAGTATGATTTACTTTCTCTCCCATGCTAAAAGCACAAATCTTACCATCAACTCTAAGTAGGAGCCCAAAAAACTTATACTTATCATTATTATCAAGTACTTCTAAAACTTTCTTTAATTCTTCTTCAAATATTATAGACTCTTTTGATTCAGTTTTAGAAAATTCAATCACAAATTCTTTAACTTCTTTAATATTTTGATCACTAATTTCCTCATATGAATAATTTGGAAATGTTTTCTTAAAATAGTTAATATGATTTTTTTGTCCGTGATATTTTCTACCACTCAGATTTATCAGATCCTGCGCCTCATATATATAGTCCGCCCACTCTGGCAATATCTTCTTTTCAACTTCAAATTTTTTTTCTACGCAGGCTAGGTCTCTTTCAGTAGCGGCTACAAATTGCAATGGAATATTAAGTTCACTGCAATGCTGACAAATTAGGCATAGTGCATGACTAACCGACTCACCAATTGGGACTGTAAAACTCTCCCCATATTCTAAAAAATTAACTGCAAATAACAATGTCTTATCAACAATAGCATATCGAGTGTTGAAAAAATCAGCCCACATTACAGAGCCACCTATTGTATTGTCGCAATTATTACTCCTTGTGTATTTGAAATATGGTCTAATAATTTCTATATCATCCATTGTAAGTTTTTTAAAATTAATCATTTATACCTCTTGGCACACATATATTTTTTTTCTCTTAAAGAAGTCTATACTATAATTATCTGCATTATCCAATATTTTAAACATAACATTCTTATTTTTCAAATCTTCAATATATTCTTCAGTTTCCATATTCAAAAAATATTCTTCATTTTTCATAAGTTTTAAATACTCTTCATTTTTATCTGGATAAACATCATAACTCTTATCCGAAAACTTATCTAATGTAAATTTTGTTACAACATCAAAACCATATTTCTTATATATGCTTTCATATATATCACTATCTGGTACAAGATAGCAAAACGGCTCTTTTAAGTAATTTAGATATTCAATAGCCTTATCAAAGCATAGTTTCATTAAGCCTCTATTTCTGCAATTTTCTTTTGTGGCAATAGCAACTAAATAATGCACATTTCTCAACTCTCCGCATACATTATATAAATATGGGTTCAAGTGTATCATTGATACTATCTCATCAGAATCTTTAACTACAACTATCTCATTTCGCTTAATGATAGTGTCATAATAGTAGTCTATAAAGCTATTTTTTCCTTCATCAAAACAACTTTCGTAAAGACTACGGGTCTTAAGTTTATTCTCTATGTCGTTCTTTAATAGTAACTCTACTTGCAAAGTTCTTCCACTATCTCATTTATGAGTTTACCATCAGCCTTGCCTTTTAACTCAGGCATGATATTTTTCATTATGAGCCCCTTATTTTTGCCAGCAACCACATCAGCAAACTTATCATTTATAAGCGATAAGATTTCTTCTTTACTCATAAGTTTTGGTGCATATGCCTCTACATAGGCATATCTATTTTTAAATTCAGTAAGTAAATCAGTCCTGTCAGCAGGGCAAGAATCAATTTGCTCCTTTATGGTTTTTAATTCCTTCAATACAACCTGCGTTACAATATCATCAGGTATATTGACTCTGTCACCACCTTTATCAATTACGATTTTTTTAGCTGCATCAATAAGTGATGAGATTGCAAGCTTTTTTTCATTGTTTTTCTCTTTCATTGCTGATACTTGGTCAGCTCTTATTTTCTCTATTAACAACATAATGTCCTCCTAAAAAATTTATATTTAATTATTCCAATAAGTTAAAAACAAAATTCCATATAATACAAACATATGTAACGGATAAAATAAATAGTGGAATCTTTTCAAATCAAGATAACCCTTTTGACCATCATAGAAATATATAAAGTACACTGATACCATTCCAAACCCATAATACCTCTGCATTGTCATCATAAATGTAATTATAAGTGCGATTAAGCATTTTACATTGAGATCATGCCTAAACATATAGAACACATAAATAAGAAGTATGCCTTCTAGCCAATAGTCAGTTTTTAAAAAATAACATACTACTACTGCGACACCTGCTGGAATTACAGTTAAAAACTCTGACAGTGAATTTAATGCTTTCACTCCAATCAACATCAATAATCCAATAAAGTATGTAAACAATACATTTTGAAGCATTAGACAGTCATATGAAAAGCATTTATTAAAAATTATTAAGTCAAAAGGTACTTCCGATATAAATGCCAATAATAAAATCCTTAACAAATATCTGAATATGTTTCCCGTTTTTCTAAAGCCTTCGACTATAAGAAAGGAATAAATAGGAAATGCAATTCTACCAAACATCCTAAGTATTTTGCACAGTATGACCCATGGTCTTGCCTCAGGAAGCGAGATTGCGTTTTCATACAATGCCATATCATAACCATAGAGTTTTCCATTTTGTATCAGTACAAACGCAATATGATCCAAAAGCATAGAGAACATAGCAATAATTGTCAAGGCATTGTGCGAAAAACCGATTTCTCTTTTTTTGCTTTCAAGCCATCTTAATATGTTCAAGGTTACTGCTCCATCTTAGCTTCTACATCTTTTAATTCAAGTCTCACAAACAAATTTTCTTTATCCTTTGTAACTACTGTACCATTCGCTATACTAAAGTCTTTTATATTATTTAAACTGATTTCTTTTATTGAAAACATTTTTAAAATTTTGTCAGAGCTATCTGGCATAAAACTATATATCAATTTTGCACCCTTACAAATATTTACCGACAAATTATATAGTACAGTCTTTAATCTATCTGATTTAGATTCATCTTTGGCAAGCGCCCAAGGTTCTGTCTCATCTATATATTTATTGCATCTTCTAAATATGTCAAAGGCGTAGTCAATAGCATCTTGAATTTTCAGATTCCCCATTGCATTAAAAGTCTTGTCAATACTATCATTTACTACATCATACAAATCTTTATCTATGTCTTCTTTTGCATTTTTATCTTCAAGTATTCCGTCATGATATTTGTTTATCATTGCAATAGTTCTGCTAACTAAATTTCCCAAGACATTTGCAAGATCCGTATTGTATCTCTCTGTCACAAGTTTTATACTAACTACTCCATCATTGTCATATGGCATCTCATGCAACAAATAAAACCTCACACCATCAACTCCAAAAATCTCGCAAAGTTTATCTGGATATAGCACATTCCCTCTCGATTTTGACATCTTTGTTCCATCATCTGTTTCTTCACTTGCCGCCAAAAGCCAAGGATGTCCAAATACTTTCTTAGGAAGTGGCAAATCAAGAGACATAAGGAAAATTGGCCAATATATAGTATGGAATCTAACTATATCTTTCCCTATGACATGTAAATCAGCAGGCCAATACTTTTTAAACTTTTCTGACTGCGCCTCTGTGTCATAACCTATACCACTTATATAATTACTAAGTGCATCTAACCAGACATACACTACATGCTTATCATCAAAAGTTACAGGTATGCCCCATGTAAAAGAAGTTCTTGATACACATAGGTCTTTAAGTCCAGGAAGTAAAAAATTATTTAGCATCTCATTTTTTCTGCTTTCTGGAACTATAAAATCATTATTTTTTATATAATCTATAAGTTTATCTGCATACTTAGACATCTTAAAGAAGTATGCCTCTTCTTTTGCTTTATACACTTCTCTGCCACAGTCAGGACACTTACCATCTACTAACTGCGAGTCAGTAAAAAATGATTCACAAGGAGTGCAGTACCAACCTTCATACTCACCTTTATAAATATCACCCTGCTTATACATCTTTTCAAATATATGTTGAATAGTTTTCACATGGTCTTCATCAGTTGTTCTTATGAATCTATCGTAACTAACTTTCAATAAATCATATATTCTCTTAACATCAGAAGCAATATTATCCACAAACTCCTTTGGAGTCACGCCAGCATCTTTTGCTTTCTTTTCAATTTTTTCTCCATGTTCATCAGTACCAGTCAAATAGAAAACATCAAATCCTTGCTCTCTTTTAAATCTAGCAATGCTATCCGCCAAAACAACATCATAGACATTTCCTATATGAGGTTTACCAGAAGTGTAAACTATGGCAGTTGTAATGTAAAACTTGTCACCCATAACAATTTTATTCTCCCTTAATAAATAAAAGAGAACTTTTAGAGTTCTCTTTTTAATATCATTTGTGATTTTATTAACTATTTTCCGTGTACTTTTTTGTATACATCATAATCAACTGGCACGATATCACAGGATACTAATTGGAAGTTCTCTTGGAAAGTGGCTGTGATACAATACTCTATGTCATGCTGATCAATCATTCCGGCAAGATCTTTTGCTAAATACTTGCCTTCATACTCATCACTATTATCTATAGATGTTGATAAGTCGACATATCGTACTGTCCCCTTTTTTGTCAGTTTAGAATCTGTGGCCCCTGGACCTGCATCAGCTATAACATCTGATTCTTCAATAACTAAGTCACAAAATAGTGATGCTTCATCAATTAAGCCGACCCCTTTAAGTGCTGCATCAAGATTATCAGCTGTCAACTCATCCATCTCATATAAAATCTTCTTGTACTGAGCAACTCCGTCTTGATCTCTTCCTGATGGATAATAAACTGGTGCCAGATATACCGGAACAGCATTACTATCAGATCCCCTCTCTGGATGAACTCCTGGAGTTACTTTAACTGGATTTGGGTCAGCACCTACTTCCATCCACTTATGCTTTCTCTTTTTAGCACAAGAAAAACATGAAAGTGCCAATGCCACTATTAATACCACATATAATATTCTTTTAACTTTATTAAACATCTTTATCTCCTAATTTCAAACTAACTTATCGAGCATAGCCCGAAAAAGCGTGCATTTAATTGTATCAATTTTTGTCGATTTTTGCAAGCAATTTGCGATATTTCACATATTTTTCACGATTTATTTGCCCTAATTCTGGGTCTATATCCTTATATGCACTTAAAAACACTATTTTTGTATTGGTAAATTCAGGCAATACCCTTGAAAGAGCTCCTACAGTACCCATTGCTATAAATATTGCATCTTTTCGATTCTTTTTTAATAATTTATCACACTTTCTTGCTGCTAACATAAATGTAAATAAATCTTCCTTGGTGAATATCTTTATGGCAAATTTTACAATATTACCACTGGATTCCGCCATCTCTGAAAAAAGATTCATGTAGTCGTTTTCAAAGAAAATTCTATCAAAAATATGCATTGAAATAATAATTTTCTTCTTTTTCTTTTTAAACAATGAATCATAGTATATCTTATCAATCTTATAAAACTTATATTCCACATCTATATAATGCACTTTAGATTTCAAATATAATTCTTTAATATATGTGAAATATTTCTCCTTTGTAAGGTCAACCTTACCACCTTCACTCACAGTTCTTATTGTTGCTATAATTTTCTTATTAGTTATATTTGATCTTATATGATTAATGATTTTTATAATATCATTGATGGACATTCCAGCACACAATAAATAGTCAAGTCTCAACTCCATCATACATTTTCTCTCTTGATCTATCTGCGATACTTTTTTAACAATAGAACTCTTGTTATCCTCTAATATAGGATAGCAAAATACAAAATTATCTTTTAATTTTATGCCACTACTTTTTTTCATATTTAATAATTATAACCAATTTTATGACTTAATGCAAATTATAGACATTAAGTGCATTATTATATAGTATCTCTGACAAATCATCTATATTAATGCTTTTTATCCTAGCTATTTCTTCTATAACATACCTAATATATGTTGATTCGTTTCTCTTTCCTCTATATGGAACTGGGGAAAGCCAAGGAGCATCTGTCTCTGTCACTATACTTTCTAATGGTATTGATTCTACAACTTCTTTTAATTTCCTGCCGTTTTTAAATGTGACTACCCCACCAATACCAATGTAAAAACCCATATCAATGTAATTAAGTGCAATTTCTTTTTCATACGAAAAGCAATGGATAATTCCCTTCATTCCATTTGCATGCTCTCTTATTATATCATATGTATCCTTACATGCCTCTCTTGAATGAACAACAATTGGTAATCCCAAATTCTTAGCAAGATTAATCTCTGCAATAAACCATTCAATTTGATTCTTATAATCCCTCTCTGTTTTAAAATCACCATAATAGTCAAGCCCGATCTCTCCAATTGCGACTGCTTTCACTTTTCCATCTACCTTAGTTAATCCCTCAAGTTCAATTAGGTATTTCTTTCCTTCTTCACTAAACGGGCTAAACTTTGGTACTTCATCAGGATGATCCCCAATAGTAAAGTAAAATTTAGGATAATTTTCATTGCCATTATATTTAACTGCAATTGCTTTTTCATTTTTTGACTCTTCTAAACTTGCACCAATTAAGGTTATGGCTTTTACACCATTGTTATACATTTCTTTAAATAGCTCATCTCTATCATTATCATATATTGCATCACTATAATGTGCATGTGTATCAAATATTTTTATCATATCTCCGCTCTCTTCTTTAGCTCTTTTTCATATAAGAAGAAACCATAAAATCCAAAGCAACTAGCGCATTTATCACAAACAAACCTATAATATTCATCACGAGCTGTAGTTTCAACATTTAAAAGCTTCCATGCTTCTTTCACATAAGTTTCTATTCTGTCGCTATATTTACTATAATCTTCGCTTACATCTGCTTTGTACTTTGCATATAGCAAATCGGCATAATTTAGATATGATATCGCCGCATCAAGTTCTCCATCTTTTATGTTTTTCATGATTTCTATTGCTTTATTATACAAATTTTCAGCAGCATCATATTGTTTCATATCAACTGCAGCAAGCGCCATATTGTTGTATAATCCAGCAAATAACTTATCATCTTCTTTTAGATTTTGGTCATAAACTTCCTTCGTCTTATTGAAATATGACATTGCCGCATTGGGATTTCCAAATGCCTTATAAACTGTTGCTACATTTAAAAATACTGTAGCACCTCCCACTGTCCTATCAAGTTTTAATTTTCTTACAAGTGTCGCTGCTCTTTCAGCATGTGCTATCGCATCATCTCTTCTATTCATCTTTCTCAAGAAACCCATATACTCATTTTGAAGTTCAAGTTCTGCTCTTTTGTTTTCTCCATTTTTAGCTTCAACAATCCAATAATTTATAAGTCTCTCAGCTTGGTCAAACTCTTTTTTATCAAAATGAATATCCAGTTTCCTTTTTATTCTTTCCATATCTATAGGAACTGGATTACTACAAGTTTTGCATGATCTTATAACAAAGTCATCTTTTCTAATTTCTTCCATTATCAACCTCACACAGCTGCCAATATATTCATATTTCTAATATCTATATTTTTAATTCTATTATTAATTTCATAAGCATGTCGTTCAAGATAAGATTCATTTCTCTCTGACAAGCCATCATTTCTTAGTCTCTCGATGAAAACTCTTGCTATCAAATCTATATCTCCCTTTACTTTATTGTTGATTATTTTTTCATCTGTTACAGACAAGAGTGCTTCAAGTTTTTCTTCAAATTTTACTTCCATAAAGCTGTCATCTTCTATGCCTGAAATTAAATTTAATTCACTCTTAATTTTAAAATTCTTTGGCCATGATAAATCTCTAAGTGCTCTAAATCTCCATTTATAAAACGGCATATAAACTTCATTTAGCAAAAAAGCCACATGCATGCTAGACTTTACGAATTCATATAGAGCAAGTTTTGCTGCTCCGAATTCATTGTGGGCAACACACCTCTCGTAATTATACTGCCCTGATTGAGCCATCATCAATAATTCACCTGCAATCTTTTTCAGTTTTATGTCCTCCGGGAATGTAGAAGCTTTAGTCTTATGCCACTTATAATTTTACTGTCATCTCTCC
>JAFXWR010000056.1 GCA_017542725.1 Lachnospiraceae bacterium
AATCTTCATCTTCGCACTCTCCTTACTTTAAGTTGTACCACTTTGTTATGCCTTCGCTGTAACCTGCACCATTTAGTACCGCTGTCTTTTCATCAATAATTGTGAGTGTCCAGCACCAATCGCCTCTGCCATCTTGCTCGTTTGCTGTTTCAAGTTTGTCTTCTTTTCCGTTTGAGTCCTTACCCCAGTCGAGTGCCTTTTCTACATTCTTTAAATCAAACTTTTTAATTTTGTTTATAAGGCTATCTACTTGATAACCGTCGTGCCAAGTCCAATAAGTTTTTGTTTTGTTTTCCTTTACAAAGTTTACATTTACATTTGCTGTTGTCATCTTCTTTTACCCTTTAGGCTTTCGCCTTCCTTTCTTTAATTTTGTTAGTGTATATATCGCTCTAAAGTGTAAAAATAGCAAGTTATTTATTCTTACATTTTTTTGTTATATGTTCGTATTATTTGTGTCCTACTTACCGCTTTTATTTAGAGCATTTAGCAGGAACTTTATGTCAAATCCAAAGCTGTTGTAACCTTCCGCACAAGTTTCCACATAGTAGTCGCTTGGCACTCCGAGCTCCCTTTCTTCGTGCATTATATAAACAAAGGCATCGATTTCTTTGGTATCCGTTTTTATTTTCATGTTTGCCTTGTAGTAAAAGGTAGGGTAGCCTTCATACCTATCAAGTGCCAGCTCGTCGCTTTCGCTAACTTTCCAAATGGCTATTGGCACTTTACCGCCTCTCTTCTTTTCAATTGTTAAATATGCTCCAGTCTTGCTTCCCTTAAAGAGTAGCTCATATCCCCTTATGAATCCTGTCCCAACAGGCTCTGCATCAGGACATCGCATTTTCATTTGACTTACATTTAAGTTGCTACCGTAAGCAACATAGTATTTATCCATTTTCTTTTTCATTCTCTTTACCCCCAGTTCATGCAGCAACCATCTGTGGTGCTGTTCTCCATGCACAATTTCCATCAAGTCTGCTCATAAATAACTCTCTTGCTGTTTTAAACTCGTCGCCAATAAATCCAAGTCTTAAGAGCCATGTTCTCATTGCATACTTTTTGTTTTCTTGTTGCTGTGGTATTGCACTCGCTGACTTTTGAGTCTTTGCCATTTGGCTTAGTGCTAAGCAAAGTTGTATGTAGCTCTTAAGTTGTCCTGCATGAAGTCCACCCTTCTTATCGCTTGTTGGGTTATCAAATTGAAAAAGTCTAAACTCAACTGTTCCTTTTGTAAATGTCGCATGTAGGTTTAGCATTCTGTACCTGCTGTGGTTGTAGTGTGCATTTCTATCGTAGTTGTTTCCAATGTACCAAAGGTCTGCAAGCTTACTCATTGTTGTAGGTTTTTGCTTATTTACTTTCTTTAAGAAATCAGGGTCAACTGTTTTGCAGTAGCGGTTAATTCTGTAGCGGTCAAGGTTTAATGCTCCAATAAGTAATTCTTCGTGGCTTGCCATTATGTTACAAAGGTTTCTTAATGTTTTAGCATCGTGTCCGTCTGCTCCAATGTGTATGTGTACTCCGCAACAGTGCTGTGGGTTACTTACTGCTCCTGCTTTTCTTAAGTCCCTTATAATCTCTTGTAGGTCGTTCATGTCATCGTAGGTTAAAATCGGTGTTATGAGTTCAGCTTTCTTAAGCTCGCTTGATGCACTTATTGATACATCCTTGCTCACTTTCCATTTTCTTCCTTTGTTGTCTAATACTTGGTAGCTGTCGTAGTAGTCATTTAAATGTGTGAGTGTGCTTTCTGTGTTGAAGTGCTTTGCTACAACTTTCGCTGCCTCTCTTCTTGTAATCTCTGCCATCTCGATTTCAACTCCGATGGTTTGCTTTTTCATGTTTTCAATAAACTCTGCTGTTTTAGTTTTCATTTTCTTTTCCTTTCGCTTTTTGAGTGGTTTCTACACTTTTTAAGGTAGTGTATATATCACTTCTTCCAGCGAATAAGTCAAGCAAAATGTGAAGTTTATTTTGTCCTAATTGTGTCCTTAACTCCATGAATTTTGTCTATTACATTTTCAATTACTGCCGAACTTTCGCCGATTATTTCCAATGCCTCACGAGTTCCGCAATCAGCACAAATTTGTGTTTTGTTATCATATCTTGAAATTGCTGGCACACCTTCAATTTCTTTTTTACATTTTGGGCATTTCATTAATCAACCCTCCTGCACTCATCTTCGCCGTATACTATCCCAAGGCTACTGCCTGTGCTCCAGTTTACAAATATCGTTCCGATATCATCAATGTGACGAACTTTGCCTTTTGTGTGCACTGGCGGTGCTTGAGTATCATCCATATGTATTAATTCAACTGTGCATCCTACTGGATATTCTTTTCTTAACTTTTCTAACTCTTCACTTTTAATCATTGCTCTTACCATCCTTTAATCTAAATGCTGACGACCCTGATAAATTTTGCATTAGAAGTTTTCTGTCCTTCTTAAACTCATCACCAATGAATCCAAGCCGTACAAGAAAACATCGCATTGCATATTTTTCAGAGTGAATCTCTCGTTCTTTACATTTGACACTGCTACCTTCCTTCACGAGCTTAACCAGTAAAGAAAAGAACTTCATACTCGCCTGAATCATCTCAGGTGTTGCATCGCCACTTAACCACCTAAATGTAATGGTGTCGTCTTTAATCTCAAAGTCAAGTTTTTCAGTATTAAATGCTTTCATAAAAAGTTTTGATTTAGCATTTATTAGTTTTGTGATGCGATACTCAAGTAAGGTGTCCGCAGAATCAAATGGCACTGATATTGTGT
>JAFXWR010000057.1 GCA_017542725.1 Lachnospiraceae bacterium
GAGATAATTCTTTTAGCATAGATTTAAATATAAATGCCAAAGTCCAGTAGGACTTGGCTTTTTTATTGCAATAAGTTCGCAAAACAGCGTTCGTAAAACTCGCGCTTACGCTGTATGGGAGAGTTATACGAGCCCGAATTGGAGGAATTAGCAGATGAAAAAATTAAAAGTATTAAAAAAAGGACTAACACTATTTCTTGTATTATTTTTGTGCATAAATAATTTTGCTGCGGTGGTTTCTGATAATGACGGCTCAGCATTTATAACAAAGGCAGAGTTTGATTCGCTTAAAAATAATTTTCAAAGTCAGATTGATCAGTATAATATAGGTATAGATTCCAAAATAGATGCGGCAATAGCATCGTATTTGTCAGGTATAAAAGTAGAAACTGTAGCACAATTAGTAAATAAATTAGATAGAATTAATGCGACATCACTAGATGGATATATGTCTGGAGAGACTTTAGTACCATATGGGTTTCGATGTATGGCAAAGAGTTTTAGCACGCCATCGACGCAAAAGCCAGTGGGGGCCATCTTAAATTTTATGATAATGAATTCACAAATTGTAGCAAATCAAAACAACACTCGTGCAATTGCAATTGCAAGGCTTGGTGTTGATGCTGAATCAAGAGCACAATTTATAGATAAGATTAGACCTGATAGTTCAAGTTACAAAAAAGGAAAATATCTCGTCTATAAAAAAACAGATAGTGGGATTTCACTTATAAATAAGTTTTCAGATGTTGAATATAGATATTGGGTAGGAGGAAGTGTAGTAGGAACATATACTTCTGTTAGAGAACCAAGAACAGCAAGTCAAGCGGCAGTTTTTCAGTGGTGCTTGGATGGAGAATTGGAATTTGTAAATAGTAATGATTATTGGAGTATAAATTTAAAATCATTTGATCAGTGTTGGGGACCGCCTGAAGATCAACGTGGAACTATGAGCGTTGGAACAGCTTACGGACCAGCTTATAGTGCTACTGATACAAATGTAGTCGTACCAATTGTAGGTTCTATTAGTGGATCAAGTATATTGATTGATAATGATAACTTTACAAGTATGATTTTAGATGATGAATCGCAGGTGGATGAATTTCAAGGCTATCAATCTTTGCTAAAGGATGTGAGGGCTTCTAATAATATGGATAATGCATTGGTTACAAACAACATGTGGACTGGAAGAAATTCATATGGTAATGTGAAAATACGTTATAATCATCATCCTGTAGAAGAAAAGTTATTAAATACTGCTTTTGATGATGCAGTGTATGAAGCATTGAATGAGGAAGTGTATTTATATAATGGACTACCATTATTTACATCTACAGACAAAGGTAAAGTTGAATTTAAAATAAAGTTTTACAATGTATCTAATAATAATGTGTATATTGGATTATCAACAAATAAGTTTAATAATGATGCAAGTGGTTATGTAATAGATTCATCGCTTAATCTTAGAAACGAAAGTGGAACAAAATATAATACACATATTTTTGAAAGTAATAAAGAATATACTTTTGTAGTTGATGTAGAAAAAAATCAAACGGTGTGGCTTAAGACATATGACACATCATCAGATTATGGATTTACTGGCGCAACTATCACTTCTGATATTGAATTAACTATAGGATAATTGGAGAAGTCAACATGAGTAAATTTAATTTTATGATTAAAAAAATTATATCACCTCTATTGCTTGTCATGTTACTTATTAACCAACAATCATATTCTGCAATAGTATCTGATAATGATGGATCTGCTTTTGTTACTAAGAGAGAGTTTGAAAGTCTAAAAGAGAATTTTAAGTCACAAATTGAAAATTATAATTCGAGCATTGACAAGAGAATAGATGGTGCAATAGCATCCTATCTTGCAGGTATGCGACTTGCCACGAAAGAAGAGCAAGACAGTTTGTTAAATACAATTAATAATTCATGTGATGATTCATATACATCAGGTGAAAGTACAATAAAATATGGATATAGATGTATGGCAAAATCATATACTGTGCCAACTACAGAAGAACCAGTAGGAGCAATTACTGGAGCATTTTTTCATCATGCATTTTTATATACTCGAGCTGTTGATCCTTTTGGTGGTGGCTGGCAAAGGGTATCACTTGATAGTGAACATCGTGGAGGTATTAATCCACGTGATATACCAACATCTGGAAGAAAAAATGGAAAATATATTTTAGTAGGCTCGTATAAAAATAAGTTTTATTCTTTAAATGATGTAGCAGACATATGCTATAGATATTATATTACTGGCGACCTTGCTGGGCATGATCATAATGCATTCCCAGATGGCAATGATAACTGGGAATGGAATATACCAGAATTTAAAAATGAAGACAATACATGGAGTATTAAATATGTGGACATTGGAGGGCGCTTTCCTACTAAGACGTCTACCTGGATGAACCAACGTTGCTTTTATGGGGCTACTTATGAGATGAGCAAAAGCAAAAGTGTATTACCAGTTTCTGGAAGGGTTAGTGGTAATATATATGTTCTAGAAAATGACAAATTAAAAACGATGACTCTACAAAAAAACTCTTATAATTGGACTTGGCTAGCTCAAGCACAGATGATGTATTATAAAAAATCAGGTAGTACTTGGAATTCGTATAATCTTGGTGCACCAACTAATCCTGTCCAGTCAACATTTTATTTTAATTGTCACCCATATGAACAAATTGCATTATCAGATTTAATAGATTACACTGCTTCAAGAATTTATGGAGATGACGATGTGGCAATATATGGTGGGCTTCCTATTTTTAAGGCAAGTAACAATGGTAAAGTAACAATGAAGATAACATTTATGAGTGTCTCAAATAATGATGTTTATATAGGTTTAAAAAAGCAACAATTCTCAAATGACGATTCAGACTATAGCATACAAAGTGAATTTAACCTTAGAAATGAAAAAGATGAAAAATATACTACAAATAAGTTTGAAGTAAATAAAGAATATACATTTGTAATGGATGTAAGAAAAGATGATACTGTGTGGATAAAAACATATGATTCTTCTAGCAATACTGGATTTACTGGTGCAAAGACTGGAACAATTATTCTTGAAGTAGATTAAAAAAGGGACTAAATTATTTGAAGGATTAATAGGGACTTTATTATTGCAATAAAAGTGACGCTCTTATAGACAGGCGACTACTCGCCTGTTTTTTGTTTATAAAATGAACTTTTTAGATTTACTTTATCTCTTAATAAATCAACTTGAATAATTATCAAAAATATGTTATTTTTAAATCACCAAAGGAATAAGCAAATATAACAATTTGTGGTTTGATACTAGCTGTAAGTATGATACTGCAATTAATTTTAGGGTCAGATAGAACCCGTAAATTTTAATTGGAGGTACAATGAACGAGAAAAAATTTCCTTTGGGAAAGTCGTCTTTGATTAATGAAGATGATGAGAGAAAAATAGTAGAGTATGCTAAACGACTTAAGAGTTCCAACTTAGTCGAGGATATCAAGTTTAGAGAGATTGCCAAATCAAAAGAGGCAATTCAAGAGATTTTAAGAGTAATACTAGATGAAGATAACTTAATAGTACTTGAAAGCATTGAACAAAAAGATATTACCGAAAGTATATTTCATGGGGTGATACTTGATTGCCTCTGCAAATTATCAACTGGTGAATTTGTAAACATTGAAATGCAAATAGCATTTAAGAATGCACCAGTCAAAAGAATGAGGTACAATCAGTCGGCTATGACTATAGCCCATTCGCCAAAAGATAAATTTTTTGACTATAACAAAATACCAAGTATCATATCAATAATGTTTTGTGAGTTTGATATATTTGGATTAAAAGAACCGATATATGAAATCAAAAGAAAAGTCAATGATACAAACGTAATATCAAGTAATGGTGTAAGAGAGATTTATGTCAACCTAACTTCTGAAGTTGGCGATGGTAAGTTGAAAGAACTTTTTAACATATTGACAGAATTAGATTATATGAATAAGCAAGAATTTCCTAAGTTGACAGAGACAAAGATCAAATATAACAGTTTGAAAGGAGGAGATAGAATTATGAGTGGATTAACAAGAGAGATATATTTAGATGGAAGAGCAGCAGGAATTGAAGCAGGCAAGATAGAAGGTAAGGCAGAAGGAATTGAAATGGGCAAAGCAGAAGGAATCAAAGTAGGCAAGGCAGAAGGAATATTGAAAGCGTATATAGATATGGTAAAAGACAAATTTATAACAATTGCAGAAGCCGCTAAACGGGTAGGAATATCTGAAGATGAATTTGAGGCACTAGTAAAAAAGATTTAAGGAACAAAAAAGACACAAGTCAAAATAGCGCCAGTGAAGGCGCTATTTTTAACTTTAATAAATTCTTAATAAAATAAGTTGAATTATAAAGAAACTTTTTGTATAATAATTATGTAAAATATCAACACTACAAAGGAGTTTTCGCGTGCGAGTTTCTACATATAATACATAC
>JAFXWR010000058.1 GCA_017542725.1 Lachnospiraceae bacterium
ACCTTCATAAGATTGTGAAAGAGTCTGTAAATAAAATACTAAAAGAAAGTAAGATAACACCAAATTTGGAACAATCTATGGATATGTATAAAGATGACCCCAAAAGATATATGCATACCTTGAGTGCTTTTCAGATGAAATATGAAACCATATTGCATGATGCTGAAAAAATGGGCTTAGATGATATTGCTGAGATTGCTCAACAGAGATTAAATCAACTATCTAATGAAGTTGTAAATGCTAGAAATTTATGGAATCTCCATGCTTAAAATGAAGAGTTTTAAGCAGCCATCAAACCAATTCTGATTTCAGACCAAACATAAGAGCAATCATCAAATAGGTGGTTGCTCTTTTATTATGCCACTTGGTGACTGTACCAATGATAGTACACGTTATGCCTAAAGGTACGATATTCAGTATCCACCACTGATGACAGTGCAAGCACGTCATTGTAGTCAAAGTGCTTGCAAGCCTTCACGAACATATCGTGAAAACGGTCTGAAGCCTTCTCCTCACGTGTATTCCAACGATAGGCTTGCTCGTCAATATAACGAGGAAGATAGTCCTTACTTACACAGTGATATGTAGAGAAGATGACACGCTTGAAGTGAGCCCAGAAACCCTCGATACCATTGGTATGGATGTCCTTGCAACGCACGAACTCACGCTTGCCGTGATTAACGAACATATGCTCATAACCATTCTTTGAAAGGTTATTGTAGATGCTAGCCTCGTCAGTGTACGTAGTAGTACCTTCCTCTACGAACTGAGACACGATAGGCATAAGAGTAGCACCCTTGGTGTCCTCTACCTTCATAGCCACCACAGTACCCTTCTCACGGTCAATCATACCGAAGATAGGGGTCTTGGTCTTGGTGCTACGACCTTGTGTACCCTCAGTCTTCTTAGACTGATGCTTGTTGGTCTCACGTCCACCAAGATACATTTCGTCCATTTCCACAGTACCACTAAGCACTGTAGAGTCATCTTGACCATAGAGACCACGAACCTTGTGGAGAATGAACCAAGCGGTCTTCTGCGTAACCTTGAGGTCACGAGCCAACTGACAAGAAGATACACCCTTCTTGTGGCTGCTGATAAGGTACATAGCCATAAACCACTTGCGAAGACTAATCTTCGTATTCTCGAAGATAGTACCCACAGTGACAGAAAACTTGCGCTGACAACCCTTGCAGATATAGCGACCATCCTTGCAGATGTGTGTATGTGTAGAACCACAGTAGGGGCATACGGCTGCGCCATCACCCCAACGCTCTTGGGCGATAGCCTTCTTGCAGATTTCCTCGCTATAGAAGAAATCAGCAATCTGAATGAGTGAGTCGAACTTTGTGAAATTGATGTGAATGTTCTTTGCCATAGCTTTTTTATTTAAAAGATAATGCAAATGTACGAAATTTCCAGAAACTGGACAAATTTCCAGCGAAAAAACAGGAATTTTTAACACTTATCACTTTACTATGTAAAGTGTAGGTTTATAAAATAGGTTAAAAATAGATACAAAAAAAGTTGCCGAAAGGTCTTGAATTCCTTTCGGCAATTTATTATATTTTGCGTTGACTGTATATTTATTCAATGAGGGAACTTAGAGTCAACAGGTATATAGTTCCCTAATAATTTGGTTGAACCATCGCCTGTATTGAACATGAGATAAGAACCAAAAACGTAAACAAATATTTTTCTGCTCATAATCATGTGATATAATAAGTTAGACATTTTTTCATTTTATAATGCACACCAGACCCCGTGTGC
>JAFXWR010000059.1 GCA_017542725.1 Lachnospiraceae bacterium
AAGATTTTTGAAATATTTATTTAAAGAAGTTTTAAACTATGATTTGCAACTTCCAATTCAAAGAATGAAGTGGATAGATGCTATGAATGACTATGGTTCAGATAAACCTGATACAAGATTTGATATGAAACTCAAAGACGTAACTGATGTAGTAAAGGACTGTGGTTTTGGTGTGTTTGCAAATGCTGTAAAAGATGGCGGAGTTGTAAAAGGACTTTGTGTAAAAGGTCAAGGGGCTATGCCAAGAAAGAAAATAGATGCTTTAGTTGAGTATGCTAAGGACTATGGAGCAAAAGGGCTTGCCTACTTATCAATAGAAGAAGATGGGAGCTTTAAATCTTCATTCAGTAAGTTTATGACTGAAGATGAGTTAAAAAATCTTGTAGCAGCTATGGATGGAGAGAAGGGTGACTTACTTCTTTTTGCTGCTGATAAGAAAAAAGTAGTGTGGGCAGTTCTAGGTGCGCTTCGTCTGAAACTCGGTGAAGAGTTAGGACTTATAGATGAAAATAAATTTAACTTCTTATGGGTGACTGAGTTCCCACTTTTTGAATTTAGTGAAGAAGAGAATAGACTTGTAGCAATGCACCACCCATTCACTATGGTTATGGATGAAGATGTTGATGCATTTTTCAAAAATCCAGAAAACTGTCGTGCAAAAGCATATGACATAGTGTTAAATGGAAATGAGATAGGTGGAGGTTCTATAAGAATCCATCAACCTGAAATTCAGGAGAGAATGTTTGAAGTTTTAGGATTTACAAAAGAAAAAGCTCATGAGCAATTTGGATTCTTGCTTGATGCATTTAAATATGGAGTGCCACCACATGGCGGACTTGCATATGGACTTGATAGAGTGGTTATGCTTATGGCTCATGCAAAGTCTATAAGAGAGGTTATTGCATTCCCTAAGACTAAGGATGCTAGCTGCTTGATGGTTAAGACGCCAAGTGCGGTGGATGAGAAGCAACTAAAGGAGTTGTCAATTAAAGTAGACATACAGAAGCAGGGCTCGTAAAACTCGCCCGTACAGAACATAAATTTAATTTTTAGAATAATTATGAATAGAAACGAATTTTTAAGAATTTTAAGAGAATCATTGGAAATGTCATTGGAAAAAGATGCGATAAATTCGCAACTTGACTATTATGACAAGTATATTTCTGATGAGATGAAAAAAGGAAAAACCGAAAAGGAAGTCATAGCAGAACTTGGCGACCCAAGGCTTATAGCAAAGACTATAAAGACTGTCAATGCTAGAGAAGGTATAAATAAGGCATCATCTGATGAAAATGATTATAGTAATGATGATTATAGGTCACAAGGTGAGTCGTATAATAAAAGCAGAACGAATTTTGGAAATGGTGGCTTTAGAACTTATTATAGTTCAAATAGTGTAATTGGCTGTACGATAGCTTTCTTAGTATTTTTTATAATTGTTTATGGAATTTTGAGAATGTTTGGAAATATAGCGTATGGTGTCGGCAGTTTAGCTTTCAGCGGTCCAATTGGCTTCTTACTGGTTTGCGGACTTTTGTATTTGTTGTTTGGTGGAAGACGAAAATAATATTTTAATATGATACAAAAAAAATAAATGGCAGCGAGCCATTTATTTTTTATTTTATAATTATTATATTATTATTTAAGACTTGAGAATGGAATATAATTTAGTTTAACGTGATTTTCGAATCTCTTAGTGATTTCGTTGTATTCATCCTCAGTTGTGTTTTCCCATTTGTAATCGTCACCTTCTTTATTGTGTGCGACAAACCATGGATTCTTTTCATCGGTATAGCCATCATATTTTACTCCGAGTTGGAAAGTAAAATCTGTGCTATTTGATTCAAGAATGTAAACACTAAGTCCACTTGAGTCTGCGCCGTCAGAATACTCATTTTCAATCATTCCGCCTTTTGACACATAGTATCTATTTCTGTCCCAGCCACTAACTACATGAGCAGGCTTTCTATCTACCATTGTATACATATCATAAATTATACCTGCATAATTGGCATCATCTGATATTTCGCCAATCAGTAACTCGTCTATACCATCTATATTTACATCATAGTATACATAACCAACTTGGTCCATATAGTTGTCACCAGCAGTTTTTATTTCATTATACATTGGGCTCATGTTTTTGCTTTCAAGTTCATTTGAATCAACATCATTCTTTAATACATCTAAGTGGTTATTTAAAATGTCTTTGTATAAATTTTCGCCTTTTGCACCAGCTCCCACAGATATCTTTTCACCATTTGCACCAGTTACAGTCTTTGCTATGTCAAATCTTGCATCATACATAGATTTATATTTTGCTGGCATATCAGGTGAGTCAAAGCCAAATTGTGACTCAGTAGGGTAGCCTATGATTATGTCATAGATTTTACCATTATTTAATGTGAGTTCGCCAATTTTTTCATGAGGGCCGCCTGCCCAGTCTTTAGGGTTTTCAAATGCACAAATCGCGAAGAGTAAGCCAGGATTTCCTTTTTCAACACTTTCGTTATCATATAGTTCTATATATGTGTCAGATACTTTAGTAGTATATTGGTTGTCAAATTTGCTGTCAGGTGATATTGAAAATATATTGTTGGTTAAAACAACCTTATTTTCAGCTTCCTTATTTTCGGAATTTTGACTAGTGGTGTTTTTGGCAGTACAAGATGTAAAAATTGAGATACTAATTAAAGTTAAAACAAGTAGTATAGAATTAAAATTCTTTTTCATAATTAACTAATAATAATAAAGATTATT
>JAFXWR010000060.1 GCA_017542725.1 Lachnospiraceae bacterium
AGTTACTGGCTCTTTTGATACTGTTTTTGCCATACTATTTCTCCTTAAGAATTTTATTTCTTAATTTAGTGTCACACAGCATAAAGTATAACATATATAGTATAAAATGCAAGAAAAAGCGTAAAAAGTCTATTTTTCTGATATGGTTATATCATATATGAATAATTATACAGAATTTTTGTATTTTTATACAAATTATATTGACATTTTCCCAAAATTTGATATAATACCTGCATATTAAATGAATATTTGGAGAATAATATGTCAGAAATCAATCTCAAAGGAAGAAGTTTCTTAAAACTGTTAGACTTCACAAGCGATGAAATAAGATACTTACTTGACTTATCAAAAGATTTAAAGCAAAAAAAGAAAAATCATATCGCTCATGACGAATTAAAAGGCAAAAACATAGTGCTGCTATTTGAGAAAACTTCAACAAGAACAAGATGTGCATTTGAAGTTGCAGGTCACGATCTCGGTATGGGCGTTACCTACTTAGATCCAAACTCATCTCAAATGGGTCACAAAGAAAGTATAGAAGACACAGCTAAAGTTCTTGGAAGAATGTATGACGGAATTGAATATAGAGGCTTTGATCAAAGTATAGTTGAAGACCTTGCAAAATATAGCAAAGTCCCTGTATGGAATGGTCTAACAACTGAATTTCATCCAACGCAGATGCTCGCCGATGTATTGACCATAGAAGAAAATTTTGGCGCATCAAAAGGATTAAAACTTGTTTTCATGGGTGATGCTAGAAACAACGTAGCAAACTCACTTATGGTTGTCTCCGCAAAGCTTGGAATTAATTTTGTAGCATGTGGTCCAAAAGAAAATATGCCTGATGCAAAATTAGTTGATACATGTAAGTCTATAGCAAATGACAATAATTGCACTATCACTCTCACTGACAATGTCAAGGAAGCTACAAATGATGCAGATGTTATATATACAGATATATGGGTTTCAATGGGTGAAGACAAATCAATTTGGGAACAAAGAATAAAACTTTTGTTACCATATCAAGTAAATAAATCTGTGATGGAAAATGCAAAAACAAATGCAATATTCCTACACTGTCTCCCATCATTCCACGACCTCAATACAAGCGTTGCAAATGACATCTATACAAAATATGGTCTCAAAGAAATGGAAGTTACTGATGAAGTATTTAGATCTGATAAGTCAAAAGTATTTGATGAAGCAGAGAATAGATTACACACAATAAAAGCAGTTATGTATGCAACTCTAAAATAAATTAATTAATAAAATATATTATATGAGGAGAAAATTTATGAAAAAATTATTATGTTTAGTTCTATCAACTATTTTGGCACTTAGTGCTATCGCGTGCGGTACAAAAAATTCGTCAGAAAATGCCGCATCAAGCAATAACCAATCTACAACTACTGCAAGCAAGAAACTAGTTATGTGCACTAACGCAGAATTCCCACCATATGAATATCACGATGGAAGCAATATAATCGGTATTGATATTGATATAATAAAAAAGATTGGAGAAATGAAAGGTTTTGAAGTTGAAATCATGGACATTGCATTTGACGCTTGTATCCCAGCCGTTATGAATTCAAAAGCAGATTTTGCTATGTCAGGTATGACTGTTACTGAAGACAGAAAAGAAAATGTAGATTTCACACACACATATCAAACAGCCATCCAAAATGTTATAGTTCCTTCAGATAGTACTATCAAAAATATTGAAGACCTAAAAGGCAAGAAAATTGGTGTAATTGAAGGTTATACAGGTGATCTCTATGCTACAGAAGACTTCGGTGAAGAATACATATCTCGTTATCACAAAAACACTGACGGGTTCCAGTCACTTAAGTCTGGTAGAATTGATGCTTTTATAATTGACGACCAAGTCGCAAAAGCTCTCGTAGCTGAAGATGGTGGTGATTATAAGATACTTGATTCTGCTTATGCTCTTGAAGAATATGCGATAGCCGTAAAGAAAGGCAACAAAGAAATACTTGATATGTTAAACTCTGCTATTGACGAAATGAAGTCAAATGGCGAATTACAAAAAATCATTGATAAGTACATAGAGTAATTTAAACTATCTTCACATAAAAACGAGGCCCACACGGGTCTCGTTTTGTTGTTCCTTTATTGACTTATCAATGAATATAACTATATAAATAGGTTTTTATCATTCCATTATAAAGTTTGCGATTTTTTGTTTCCTTTCCCAATATTTTTGGAGTGTCTTCAAATGATGTAATGACATGCATATCAAAATTTTTCAATTTGCTATATGCCTCTTTTAAGTCTTTATATATTGGCACTATAGTATCCCTATCTTCAAGTCTTTCTCCATACGGCGGATTACTCAAAACTATTCCCCCATCAAGTTCTTTAATGCAGTTTAAATTCCAAAAATCTTTCACTGGACATGTTTCAAAATGAATTAAGTCTGCCACATCTGCCCTCTCGGCATTTTCCTTCGCAATTCTTATCATATTTGGATCTATATCAAATCCAAATATTTTTATCTCTTTCATAGCAAGTCTCTCTTGATTAATATTTTCAAGTGCTTCAATGCGTGCCTTCTTCCACTCTTCTTTTGCTATTACATCCCAAGTTTCGCTCACAAAGGCCCTATCTACTGATGGCGGAATATTGCTCGCTATCATCGCAGCCTCTATTGGGATAGTTCCAGAACCACAAAACGGATCTATTAAAACTTTATCCTTACTAAACTCAGTTAGTTTTATAAGTGCCGCTGCCAGTGTCTCTTCTATAGGTGCAAGTCCTGCCTTTATTCTATAACCTCTCTTATGAAGTGAGTCGCCTGTTGTGTCTAATCTTATACTGCAAATATTTTTATTAAACTTAACTCTAAATGGATATTTACCTCTCGTCTCAGTTAAAACTTGCGTATTATATACTTTTTTCAATCTATCTACAAATGCTCTTTTTACTGTTTTTTGATTTGCCTGCGCTGACCTTAGTATAGAATTTTTATCCTGATTTGCTTTCGTAACTAAGAACTCACCATCCACTGGTACAAACTTCTCTATCTCACAAAGTCTTGCATTTTCCAACAACTCATCGGGCTCTGTTGCTTTAAAGGAAGCTATCTCTATCATCACTCTTTCGCAAGTTCTCAAATTAAAATTAAGTCTTGGTATGTCAGCAATAGCCCCAATAGCTCTAACTTCACCATCAGTCCCCTCTGTCAACTCAAGACCAAGATTTTTAACTTCACTTTTTAAAACTTTTTCAAGTCCAAAATGACATATTAAAATAAAAGTTAGTTTTTCCATAAACATATAATAGCATAGCATATAGTCATTTGCAACTTAGCACATATGTGCAAAATTATAAGAAATATTGAATATTTACTGCATTGTGTTATAATTATATTAATATTTGAAAGGAGTTATAATA
>JAFXWR010000061.1 GCA_017542725.1 Lachnospiraceae bacterium
ATTACTGGTTTCAAACCGCTCTTGTATTTTACCCAATTTGATAAATAAATCTTTAAAAGGACCTGCTTCAATAGGCTTATTCATTTTCTTTTTCTCGTTCTCAATATATTTCTCTAAGCCCTCTTCTTGATAAACCTTATCACTCTCATCTGAAAATAACACTTGGTCGCAATCGAAGGCAATACGCAAGCCCTTTCCATCATTTTCTGTATTCGATTTCTGTGGTCTTACTAATCCTGCAGCTATACCTGCATCCAATACATTCTTTACATCCGTCTTTGTTGTACTTAAATACAAATCTACCCCGGCACTTATCGCATATGGACTAATTGCGTCACCACTTGTAAAATACGCTCTATTTATAGTTATCTTATAATGTTTTAAACTCTTATAAACCCTTGTGGCTACTGCTACGCTTGCTCTTGACATTAAAATAACTTCTACAATCTGTTCTTCTTCTGTGTTCAAAGCAAGTAGATTTTTTACAAGACGAAAAGCAGTACCTTGTTTTAGTACTACTTTTTCATTTTCCTCATTGTATTTTATATAAGCGTCTAAACCCTCTGTTCGATATATTTTGTCTTCCTCTTCCATATCAAACAAAGCCTTTATACTTACTGCTATTTTTAGTTTATCCATCATTTAACCCCTTTAAGCAATCCACTTAATAGATGAACTATAACATCAACTGTCCATCCATTACCGATTACTCTCATTCTTTTATTTGTTGAATCTAATATTTTTGTATAATCATCAGGTAATGTCTGTAGTCGCTCTAACTCATGTGCAGTACAACACCAAGCTACTGTATCTTCTACCCAAATATTATTTTTGTCATTTCCACCTTTTGAAGCAGGCACAGTATTCCATTTCTGATTAGGTCTTCTAGCTCTATTAGCTTGGGAATAATACCCTTTTCCACTTGTGTCCCAACTTACTATTAAGCCATCTTTTGAAACTTTTATAGTATCTGCATACTTAGTAAAATCTCGTTTTACTCGTTCTACATTTTGTTCCATAATATCTGAAAACAATATATCTGATGGTGTATAAGGCATTAAAGGTATATTAGTCCAATATAATCTCTTTCTATGCTGCGCTGAAAAGTCTGCACTATCAAGCATAATAGGCTCTACACCTAACTCATTTGTTATGCACTCTTGTATCTCATAAGACATAGATGCGTTGTTTTCATATAAAAACCACTTTGGTTTTACTTCTTTTAAGGCACGAGCATACTGTGAAAACAGTTCCCATCCTAAACCCTCTGCAGTTACTTCTCTTATGCCTTGTCCTGCTCCACTTATACTCCAATAAGTACAATTATGTACTATACAATTATTAGCTATAAAAGAATGACTTCCCTCAACTTCTATATCAAAAACTCTCTGTTTATTGCTTTTTTCAATCTTTTTTAAAGGACACCATACATAACCATCTTCATAAAACGATATAGCTTGAGAATCTTTTCGCTTAAATTGTACTACATACTGTTCAGACTGTTGTACTAATCTTCCATCTATATAATGTGGTTTCTTTCTTGGTTTTAAATAATTAACACAAGCGGGACGATTATAAACTTTCATAACACAATAGGCAATGCCATATGCTAATTTCTTACTCACAGTAGTTGCATAAATATCGTCTTGCGTTATACAACCATCACTATCAAAATAACCTTTTAATAAACTTTTTAAATACTTTTTTGGCATATCAAATACAAAACCGGGTAAATATTTACCGTTAGCATGCTCTCCAAATTGACTTAAAAACATAGCTAATTCAGTATTAGCAAACTGAACTTTATATACTGTTTTGTCTTTAACAACCGTATAATTAAAGTACTTAGGTATGTTATTTAATAAATCAGTTAATTCTTCAAAGGCACAACAAATAATAATTCCAGTATAAGGTTGTCTATACGAGCCTTTCCGACTTCTAAACCATCCGTCTCCCAGCCAACGTCCTACTAAATACCACAAATTAACATCTGACATATTCAAATTACAAATTTTTTTTGTACATCCATACTGATTTACATTAACTGTTATACCCCTCCATTTTGGTAATGTTTTCTTTTGATTTATAGCACATCCTAAATAATAGTTATATTCAAAATTAGGTTCTTCTACTATGGACTGTACATCTTTCCATATTGGTGTTTCAAAACATCTTTTATAATATTTATTTCCTTCTCGGTCAAAAGTTTCAAATTTGGTTTTTTTACGTACATAAAATTTATGATTACCTGTTGCTATTAACTTATCAAAAAATGGACTATACAAGCTAAAAACATCTTTTACTCCATTATCAAAAACCCCAAGAACTTTGTGGTATTCTTTATCATGACCTAATACTTTACTACCTACTTTAATATCTTTTAATTCCTGCAAACCCAACTCTGTTGCAACTAAAGAATCCCCAGTTAAACAAGGAGAACCACCAATTAAAAGGTCATAACTTCCTTCTGTATATTTTGCCTCAAATACATCACCACAATGGTTTATATCAGGGTAATTATCTTTGCTTACTTTAATAGCATTACCGTCTATCTCATAAGCATCATAACAATCTACCTTAATATTTGCTCTTTCTAACGCTACACGTCCACAACTTATACCGTCAAATAAACTTAATACCCTCATTTAAAACTCCTTAAAATAATTATTCTCTACATTACCTTTTGTATCTAGTGTAGGTATCCAATTTTCTACTCGTTGCTTTTTTACTTCATTAGGCAAATAATTATAAAATGCGGACCTTTCAGCCGTTGCCATATCTATAATCCAAAAATCATCTCCATTTTGCATTATATCTATGCTCCATTGACCCTCTAATGACACGTTAGGTATTATATCATGAATATGTTGTTTTACTCTATCTTTATTTGACTTAAATCTTTCATTTAAAACATCTTCATAGGCTTGAAATACTGCATAATCATGTAGACTATGTACTGACCTATCAGCATCCTCACCAAATCTTGACTTCATCAAATTTGATTCCCAATATGGAAAAACCTCTAAAACTTCATCAGTATCAAAATCAACAAATACTCTATACTCTGTGTGTAAAGGTAACCCTTTATAAATACAAGGATTATTCTCTTTATCTTGTATATATTCTCGTACAACCCATTCGTTTGTCGTACTTACACCATATATACTCAAAGGTTTACCATTCTTATCTACATTCAAAGGTGCCGCCATCTGACAAGCTTGTGTATGTATGAATAATAAATACTCACCAAGTTCTCTTACCTCTTTAGGTGTTACAACTCTACAATTCCTAAAATCAAATTTACTCGAATATGTTCCTGTCTTTATAAAGTAATCTCCATCATCTTTTAGGTCAAATGCCTTATAACAAAACTTATCTACAATACCTAAAGTAGTTTTATTTATTTGGGAATACTCAGTACGTGTCAACTGTAAAATATTCATTGGCACTTTTATTATTGTTGTAGAAGGTATCTTAAAAAAGCCTTCTTCTTCAACGGGTAATACAATCTTAGGTAACCAATAACCCATTGATAATACATTCATACCCAATATATCATACGTTATAGAATCTATATCTAATAAGTCTAACCCTTGTCTGAACATATGATAATACTGTTGTCTATCTCTTTCAGACTTAGCATTTATACTCTGATTCAATGAGTCCAATAATATTAAATATGATTTCTGTTGAATATCTCTCTTTTGTAAAGTACTTGTACATTGAGGTCTTAACTCAAGAGGTACTGTTTTTAACTCTTCACGAGTTACTACGAAATAACCATCTGGTAATCCTTTTGAATTATTTATACATATGCTACCTTTACCCTCTTGCTTTCTTGTATAAACATATTTTGAGGTTTCTGCAAGAAATTCATCTACAATACGTTGTTGTAATTCTTCTGTGTCTATCGTTGAATCATCTACAACATTTGTTTCTTTAATATCTGCCATTTGTCGAGAATTTATTGCAAAAAAATTATCAGGCTCTTCTTCATCAAGAACTTGTGACCTGTAGCTCTGTTCAAATTGGTCAAAGAGTGCAGGGTTTATCTTAAGCAACCTTGCTACATCATCTTTAGACAAACCCTCTTTTTTATTGAATAAATCAAACATACTTTACTTCTCCTTGTTTTCTTCAATGCTTTCAACAAGTTCAATATAATCATCTATTAAGTCTAGTATTTTATCTGCTTCCTCAATAGATAAATCACCATAAACCCTATCTATGCCACCATAATACAAAGGTATCATTCTTTCTTTCCCTCATAAACATATTCTTCACAAGCTATATGATTATCATTAAACC
>JAFXWR010000062.1 GCA_017542725.1 Lachnospiraceae bacterium
AGAGCCTGAGGATGAGATACTATGATTTTAACTTGAGAAAAATCTACACCAGGATTAACCATAAGGTTATGTTCTATTTCTAAGTCAAAAATTCTATTTACAAAAAGTGATCCAGAGAAAATCAAATCCATTACCTCTCCAACATCTCCGGCAAATGAATTTTCTATAGGTAGTACAGCTCTATCGTTTATACCATCTTCAACAGACTTGAATGTTTTTGAAAAATTGTTATTTGAAATGAGTTCGCAATTAGGATACATTCTTTTTGCTGCTATATATCCATAGGCGCCCTCTATGCCACTATAAGCAATTTTAAGACCGGTGAGAAGGCTTCTTTGATAGTCTTTTGATATATTTAGGAAACTTTTTATATATGAAATATAATAAGGCTTCAATTCCTCATTTTTTATAAGTTTCAAATTGTTATTTATTACAGCTTCTTCTCTACTTGAATCAAGTATAGGAAGAGAGTTTGCCTTTTTGAATTCGGCAATCTCTTTACAAAGAGACATGCGGTCTTCAAAGAGTTTGGCCATCTCCTTGTCAATTGAATTAATTTTTTCTCTGGCTTCATTTAAATTTTCCATATTTTCTCCTTTGGGCTCTGCAAGCATTCGCCCCTACGTGCAATTTGCAAATAGTTCGCGGAATTTTGGAAGTGATGCGAGTACCATTTTTTCTGTAACGCAGGTTGCTATTCGCACATAACCCTTTATTCCGAAACTTTCGCTTGGCACTATTAGTATATTATATTCAAGTGCTTTTTTTGAAAATTCATTGTCGTTATCTATAGGAGCCTTCACGAATAAGTAAAATGCTCCATCTGGTTTTACAACTTTGTATCCAATGTTAGTTAGTTCTTTATAAAGTATTTCAGCATTTCTTTTATATACACTTGTATCTGATGTGAGGTTGAGGCAATGTGGAATCACAAACTGAAATAAACTTGTAGCACAAACATATCCAAGAGACCTTCCCGCACCACAGATTGTAGAAAATACTTGAGAAGCATTTTCACATTTTGGATTCACAAGTATGTAGCCAACCCTTTCTCCGGGAATTGAAAGAGCTTTTGAAAATGAATAAGTGATAATAGAGTTGTCATAAAAATTAGTTATAAAATCATATTTATCATAAGTATAAAGTAGTTCTCTATATGGATCATCTGATATAAGATATATTGGATGATTAAATTCTTTTTGTTTTTTTTCAAGAATCTTACAGATGCCTTCAAGTACATTCTTGTTATAGTATACACCAGTTGGATTATTTGGTGAATTGATAATTACTGCGGAAGTATTTTTTGTGATTTTATTTTCAAAGTCATCCATATCAGGATAGAATGTATCAAGGTTTGGAGCGACAGATATGACTTTTGCATTTGAATTTTTTATAAATACAGAATACTCTGGAAAAAATGGAGCAAAAACTATTACTTCGTCACTCATATCTGATGAGGAAAGAGCTCTAAGAGTTATAGAGAGAGCAGCTGCAGCACCAACTGTCATATAAATAAGGTCGCCAGTTGTTTTGGCACCATAAGTTTTATTAAGGTAAGTAGAGATGGTATCACGAGTTTTTTTATCGCCAGCTGCAGAGGTGTAGCCATGTAAGTCAGGAGCATTTGCATTTACTGCATCTTTAATAGCTGCGTTAAATTCATTTGGGCATGGTACACTAGGATTTCCTATAGAGAAATCAAATACATTGTCACTACCATATTTTTCTTTTAGTATTTTTCCCTCTTCAAAGAGTTCACGGATTGCAGAACGCTTTTCACCAAGGGAAAGCATATCTTTATTTATCATAGTATATAATTATAATTGATTTTTTGCTTAATTTCTACTAAAATAGTATTATTGGGTATATGTATTATAAGTAAAATATAGAAAAATGCAAAAAATAGTAGTGAGGGATTGATGAGTAAGTATATTTTAAGTTGTTGTTCAACTGCAGATTTATCTGAAGAGCATTTTAAGAGAATAGATGTTCCATTTGTTTCGTTTACATTCGAGATGGACGGCAAGCAATATGTTGATGATTTGGGAAAATCAATTCCTTTTGATGAGTTCTATAAAAAAGTAGGTGCAGGTGCAAATGTTAAAACCTCTCAAGTAAATGAAAAACAGTTTGAAGAGTTTTTTGAAAAATATTTGAAAGAAGGTTTTGATATACTCCACGTATGTCTTTCATCTGGAATATCTGGTGTAATTAATTCTGCAAATATGGCAAAAGAGATGCTTGGCAGCAAATACCCAGATAGAAAAATACTTATAATAGATTCTCTTGCTGCTTCATCAGGTTACGGACTTCTAATTGACCTTATGGCAGAAAAGAAAAAAGATGGAATGCAAATAGATGAACTCTATGAGTGGACAGAAAAAAATAAACTAAATATTCACCATTGGTTTTTTACAACAGACTTGACTTGTCTTATAAGGGGCGGTCGAGTTTCAAAGACTGCAGGATTTGTAGGAAAGATGCTCTCGATTTGTCCTCTTTTAAATGTTGATTATAAAGGCACTTTACAAGCACGAGAAAAAATTCGCGGTAAAAAGAATGTAATTGATAGAATGGTAGAAAAAATGAAAGAGCATGTAGAGGGTGGACTTGATTATAAAGGTAAATGTTTTATAAGTTGCTCTGCTTGCTTTGATGATGCGAAAGAAGTGGCAGAAAAAATTGAAGCTACATTTAAAAAACTTGATGGAAAAGTACAAATATATAATATAGGGACAGTTATAGGTTGCCACACAGGTCCTGGAACAGTTGCATTATTTTTTGTAGGCGATGAAAGAGTAGATTAAAAATCAATGGATAATTTAAATATAAAAATAAATACTCATTCAAGTATAAAAATAACTGAAAGTGGAAAGATATTTTACTTTGACCCATTTGAATTAAGAGGTAAGTTTAATGACGCTGACTACATTTTTGTGACACATGATCACTATGACCATCTCGACCCAAAAAGCATTCAAAATGCGATGAATGATAAAACGAAATTTATCTGCCCAGTGACTATAGCTAAGACACTTGCCTCAGATGGTGGCATAAGAGATTTGGCACGAATTATTCAGCTTAATCCAGGCGACAAAGTTGAGCTTGAACAAAATATAAAAGTTGAAGCAATCCCAGCTTATAATATAAATAAACAGTTTCACCAAAAAACATATAACTGGCTTGGGTTTGTGCTTGATGTAAATGGAAAAAGATTTTACGTGGCAGGAGATACTGATGCTACAGAAGAAGCAAAAAATGTTAAATGTGATGTAGCACTTGTACCAATAGGTGGCACATACACCATGAATTTTGAAGAGGCAGCAAAGCTTGCAAATGAGATGAAACCAAAACTTGTTATACCAATTCATTACGGAAATATTGTTGGAGAATATGAACTCGGAAAAAAATTTATAGAGTTAATTGATAAGGATATAGAAGTAAAAGAAATAATTGAAAAAGAAATAAAAATAAACAACAGGAAAGGAGAAGACAATGAAGTTATCTTTTAATGAAAACAAAGAAATAGTTGAAAAAATCAGAGCAGGACTTGCAAAGAAAAATGGACACTGCCCATGTAGACTCGATATGACAGAGGATACTATGTGCATGTGTAAAGAGTTTAGGGAGCAGGTTGCAGACCCAAATTTTGAAGGATATTGCCACTGCAAGTTATATTTTAAAGAAAAGTAGGGCTCACGAAGCTCGCCCGTACATCGTAGCCGCGAGCTATGCGAGAGGCAAAGGAGAAGATATGGAAGTTGTAATAAACAAAGAAAATTTTGAAAGTGAAGTTTTGAAATCAGATAAGCCAGTACTAGTTGACTTTTGGGCAACATGGTGTGGACCATGCGCTATGCTTGCACCAACTATAAAAGAAATTGCTGATGAAAATCCAGACATTAAAGTTTGCAAAGCAGATGTAGATGAGAATATGGAGTTAGCGCAGCAGTTTAAAATAACAGTTGTTCCTACACTCTTAGCATTTAAAGATGGTAAGGTTGTTAATACATTGGTTGGTGCTGAATCAAAAGAACAAATACTTGCAATGCTTAAATAATATTTAATTATGTGTTATAATATCGTCCGTAGTGTGCGGGCGATATTTTTTATATGAAATATGAACAGATAGAAAAAAATAATATAATTCAGAAACTTTTTTGGTTTGCTGTACCACTAATTATAGGAAACATAGTTTTGCTTTCTTATGATTTGGTTGATGCAATTGTCATATCAAAGTTTGTAGGAGAAGTTGGACTTGGTGCAGTGTCAAATGCGGGACAAATAAGCTCTCTCATACTTTTATTCTTTTATGGTCTATGCATGGGCGCGTCGGTAATAATAAGTGAGTACTTTGGTGCTAAGGATATGATAGGTGTGAAACTTGAAGTATCTACAGTATTTATAGCGGGATCAATTTTTGCAATTTCTGTAAGTGCACTTATAGCTAGTTTTGCAGATGAGTTATTTAGCATAATGCAAGTTCCACCAGAAATAGTCCCTGATGCAATTTTATATTTGCGAATTGCATGTATAGGTTTGCCTTTTGTATTTGTGTATAATGTTTTTGGAAACACTCTTAAGGCGATGGGAAATAGTAAAATCCCAACATTCTTTCTTGCACTGTCGGCTGTAATAAATATTATACTTGATTTAGTATTTGTAATTAATTTTAAATGGGGAGTTGCGGGAGCATCCATAGCAACTGTTATTGCTCAAGTAAGCACATGTCTTATAACTTATATCTATGTACAGATAAGTGTAAAAGAACTTAGACTTGGTTTACAAGATATGGTTGTAAAGAAGAGACTTCTCATTAGAACATTTAGAGATGGTATAATAACAGCAATTCAGCAAGCAGTTCCACCACTTGGAAGAACTCTCATATTGGCAAAGGTAAATACATTGGGAGTTGCAGCAGTTGCAGCAAATGGTATAATAAGTCGAATTGATAATTTTGCAATTTTGCCTGCTCAAAATATCGGCATGGGGATTATGACCTATGTAGCACAGTGTCGTGGTGCAAAAAGAAATGATTTGATATATGAGATATTTAAAAAAGGCGCAGTACTTGAGATGGGATTTGCAGCGATTATTTTTTCAATTTTGTTTTTCTTTAAATATGATATAATGGTAGCACTTAGTCCAAAGGGAAGTACTGAGGTTGTAGAACTTGGAAATGGATATCTACATATAATGGCATTTGGATATTTCCTTGTAGGCTTTGTGAATACTTTACAGTGCTTCTTTAGAGGAATGGGAAATATGAGCCTAACACTTTACAGCTCTCTTATAAATATCTTAATTAAAGTTTGGGTTGTATATCAGTTTATTGATGTATTAAAATTTGACTCAGTTGCGTGGGGAACTATCATAGGATGGGTAGTGATGAATACTTATGGATATCTAATGTATAGATATTACAAGAAACATAAGTGGAAAGATGTGTATATAAGACCTACAGAAGAGCAACAGAGATATTATCAAAACAGACAAGCGGGCTCGTAAAACTCGTCCATACATTGATAAAGGAAAATATCTATTTAATAATAATACAAATTTTAGACATAAACTGATAGTATAATAATAGTTATGAAAATGAAAAAGATATATTGTAAATTTTGTGGATTGGAATTAGAAAAAGGTTCGTGTCATTGCGAGCAGTTTTTAAATGCTTATAATAAAAAGGTTAAAGAAACTAAAATTTGTGACACCTGCGATAAGAAAATAGATGAAGACGCAGAGTTTTGTCCGTATTGTGGCATTCCGCAAAATGTAAATGGAAATATTAAAGCACTTCAAAAAGAATTAAGAGGTGAAAATGCTGTAGATGTTCTCGAGGTATATAGGAAAGAAGGGTTAAAGAAAGGTTCTAAGAAAAAAAAGAAAAAGAAATCAAAAGCAGTCATCTTAGCTTCACTCGCAATTATATTTACTATGATGCTGATATCGTTTTTCACTTTTTTACTTCCTATTATTAAACAAAGAATAGCAGACGAAAAACTGAGAAAAGAATTAGAGTCAGCTGCATTATATGATGAATTGGTGCTTACTCCAACAACAGAAGAAACAATTGAAGAGACTAAGCAACCAGTTTTGGAGCTTAAAGATATGTGGGTCAAGAGAGATGGTTTCTTCTACGCATTTGATAAAATGGGAGACCCAGTTGTAGATGATTGGGTGACAGAAACAGATGAAAATGGTGTAGAGCAAAAATATTATTTTGACATAGATGGAAAACTTGTGGTAAACTCTTGGATAGACGGAGAGTATTATGTAGGTGCAGATGGCGCTATGCTTAAAGACCAGGCGACTCCAGATGGTGCATATGTAGACGAAGATGGAAGAGTTTTGGTTCAAGGTGCAGAAGGAGTCGCAGTGACAAGGGAAACTTATGTGTACTATGAGCATCCTGGTGCATCGGAGACAGTGGAAGCATCAAATGTAAAATCAAATTTGTCTGGAGTGATAAAGGGAGTAGACCCAGAAAAGAAATATGAATTATATGTAAAAAATATAAGGCAAATGCGAGAGACTGTGCAAAAAGGAGACCTTAAGTGTAATATAATTTATTATGTACCAGTAATAGATGGCGCTGATGAAAGAGAAGTAAAAAGAATTAATGAAGAATTAGAAGAGAGCTTCGCAAGATTTAAAAATGCTTTGGTAAATATGGCAAATACAAGTCCGCAACTTCCTAAAACAATAGCATTTAATGTAGTTGAACAAAAATCAGTAACAAGTAATAGAATGAATATAATTACTCAAGGCAGAGTAACACCAAGAAAGGGACTAGTAGAAAAGAGAAAATTTAGATTTATATATGATAGAAAGTCTAAAAAAATATCTATGATGGATATAACAGAATAAAGAATAAATGGAGGACCTTTATGGAGAGACCAAAGAGTCTTAAAAGGATTAATACAAAAGTTGCAGCAGATAATTTTATTCGCACACAAGTTGCAGAAATAAAAAAGCAAGTAGGTGATAACAAAGTTTTACTTGCCTTATCTGGTGGTGTAGATTCGTCAGTGGTTGCAGCGTTATTATCAAAGGCAATAGGAAAAAATCTAATTTGTATTCATGTGAACCACGGACTCTTACGAAAAGGTGAATCAGAACAAGTTATAAAAGTTTTTAGAAATAATTTTAAAACAAATTTAAAATATGTTAATGCTGAGAATTTATTTTTGAACAAATTAAAAAACGTTTCTGACCCAGAAAAAAAGCGTAAAATTATTGGTAAAATATTTATAGATGTCTTTGCAAAAGAGGCAAAGAAAGTAAAAAATATAAAGTTTCTTGCGCAAGGTACCATCTATCCTGATATAATAGAATCAAAAGGTGTAAAGGCTCATCATAATGTAGGTGGCTTGCCAAAGAATCTTAACTTTAAACTTATTGAGCCGGTAAAATTTTTGTATAAGGATGAGGTGCGTGTGGTAGGACTTGCTCTTGGACTTCCAAAGAGCATGGTATACAGACAACCATTTCCAGGACCAGGTCTTGGAGTTAGATGCACAGGAAGTATTACAAGGGACAGATTACATGCACTTAGAGAAGCAGATTATATAGTAAGAACTGAAATAGAAAAATTGAAAAATGTGCCTTGGCAGTATTTTTGTGTAGTTCCTGATATTAAAAGCACAGGTATCAAAAATGGGAAAAGATTTATGGGTTGGCCATGTATCATAAGAGCAGTAGATACTAAAGATGCAGTTACAGCTAAGTATCATGAGATACCATATAAGACCTTATATAAGATTAGAGATAGGATTTTAAAAGAGGTAAAAGGAATAAATAGAGTGTTACTTGATTATTCAAATAAACCAGTTTCAACTATTGAATGGGAGTAGTGAGTGTATGAAAGAATTACAAGAAAAAATATTAAAAGAGGGCAAGGTTTGTCCCAATAATATTGTAAAAGTGGATTCGTTTTTGAACCACCAAGTTGACATTTCTTTCTTGAAACAGATTGGTAAAGAATTTTATGAAAGGTTTAAAAATGATAAAATAGATAAAGTGCTCACAATAGAATCGTCAGGAATTGCTATAGCATGCTTTGTGGCAGAGTGCTTTAACTGTCGAGTTGTATTTGCAAAGAAAGGTAAATCTTTAAACCAGTCAAATGATTTTTATGAGGCAAAAGTTTTCTCATATACAAGAAGAGAAGAATATGATATAAGAGTGGCAAAAGAATTTATGAAAGAAGGAGAAAATGTTTTGTTGATAGACGATTTTCTTGCAAATGGAGCGGCATTAAATGGTTTGGTAAAGATAGTTAATGACGCTCACGCAAATCTTGTAGGATGTGGAGTAGTTATAGAAAAAGGATTTCAACCAGGTGGAAAGGAGCTAAGAGAAAAAGGAATACATCTCGAATCTCTTGCTATCATAGAAAATGCTGATGAAGTAAAACAGACAATAGAATTTAGAAGTTAAAAAGAGGCTTACAAAGCCTCTTTTTCTATTATATCACATATATTATATATAGCATTTATTTCTTTTGAATTTTTCATTGATGCAATCATTTCATCTTTTTTACTTTTTAGTTCGTCTAATTTTTTAAAGAATAATTCAGGTTTTTTATTTTGGTCTTCTTCAAGAAGAACAAGTGAATAGTTATTTTTCATAAAACTTTTTGCATTGAGTATCTGGTCTCCGCGAGATGCATTTGTAGAAAGAGGAATTAGTAAATTTGGTTTTTTAAGTGCTAGTAGTTCAAATATGACATTTGCACCAGCCCTACTTATCACAAAGTCGGCTGCGGCGAGCACATCTGGAAGCTCAGTTGTCAAAAGTTCAAACTGCTTGTAGCCTTTTAAATTTATATTCTTATCAAGTTTTCCCTTTCCACAAGAGTGGACTACATACATTTCTTTTAAAATTTCTTCTAAGTTTTTTCTAATTAAATCATTTATATATTTAGACCCGAGACTTCCTCCGGTAACAAAGAGAATTGGCTTATCTTTTTTAAATCCTAGAAACTCGAGTCCTTTCTTTTTGCTACCAGATAATAATTCGTTTCTTATAGGACAACCAGTCCATCTACCCTTTTTTCCGATCATCTTGGTGGTTTCTTCGAAGTTGCAGCAAACGATTTTAGAAAAAGGAGTGGCAATTTTATTTGCAAGTCCGGGTGTAAAATCTGCTTCATGAGAGATGACTGGAATTCTAAGTCTTGCAGCGGCTATAACAACTGGAACAGATACATATCCGCCTTTAGAAAAAATGACATCAACTTTATTTTCTTTTAATATAGTAATAGCCTCTTTTATTCCCTTTATGACATTTGCGGGCATAAAGAAATTTTTGACATCTAGATAACGTCTTAATTTATCGGCAGTAATGCCAAAAAATGGTATGCCTCTTTTTTCGATAATTTCTTTTTCCATACCATTTTTGCTGCCAATGTAGATAATATCAAATTTTCTTTTTTTGAGTTCTGGAATAAGCGCAAGATTTGGTGTTATATGACCTGCAGTTCCACCACCCGTAAGTGCAATTTTTTTCATATTTGAAATTATACAATATAAGATGAAAAAAAACAAACTTTATGATATAATTATTAAAAGTATAAAGTTACTTATGACAGAGAAGAAGAAAATGCAGATATAATTAAAACATCATAAAATTATAAAATATTTAGGAGGATAAAAATATGACAGGAATATTTGTAATAGTAGCGATAGTAGTATTAGTAGTTTTGTGGTTTATAAGCGTTCAAAGAATGCTTGTGTCACTTGATGAAAACGTAAACAATGCAATGAGCCAAATCGGAGTAAATCTTACTTCAAGATTTGATGCACTCACAGGTCTTCTTGACCTTGTAAAAGGTTACAATGAGCATGAGTACAAGACTCTCTCAGATGTAATCAAGATGAGAACAACAATTGGAAGTCATAGCACAGCATCTCAGGTAGAAGCTCAGGAAAATATGATAACTGAAGCAATGGGAAAAATCATGGCTGTTGCTGAAGCTTATCCTGATTTAAAGTCAAACACTAATTATCAAAACTTGATGAATTCATTAAATGACTATGAGACAAAGGTTCGTCAAAGTCGTCTCGTATATAACGATGCTGTAACAAAGCTAAATAGAACTATAAGAATGTTCCCAACATCTCTTGTGGCTCCTATGTGTGGTATAGTGGCAAGAGATTATTTGCAAACTGATAGTGCTAAGGCTGATATGCCATCAATGAAATAATAGTACTAATATTTATTTATAAAAAGCTACAAATTGCCACAGCATATAGCACGGAAATGCCGGTGGGTAACCTATGGATAGAACCGAAGCATTTCCTTAGCCATATGCTGTGGCAATATACAAAATTTACATATGAATAAAATAGTAAGAAAAATCAACAAATTAATATTAGTAATTGTAAGCAGCGTACTTATAGCAGTGTTTTGTTGCGTGACAGTCTTCGCCAAGAACCACGTCGATACTATGGACATAGATGTTGCCATTCATAAAAATGGTAGCGCAACCATTACGCAGAGATGGGCAGGAACATTTGATGAAGGCACAGAAGTTTATATTCCTATAGAAGATAAAAATCTTATAGTTAAAAATTTAAAAGTTTGGAAAGGCAATCGAGAATATCTTTCGGCAGATGGTTGGAATGTAGACTGGAGCTTTGAAAATAAGAAGTGGAGATCTGGAATTAATTATACAAACAATGGCTTAGAGCTCTGTTTCGGCATATCTGAATATGGAAATAATATCTATACATTTTCTTATGACATAGACCCACTCGTTAGATCTTATACTGATGCAGATGGATTTAATTTTCAATTTATAAATCCAAACATGAGCACATTCCCAAGCAACGCGACTTTGAGAATTATGGTCGATGATGACAATAAGCTTTCAGTTGACAATGCAAGAATATGGGGATTTGGGTTTAATGGTGTGGCAGCATTTTCTGAAGAAGGCTATGCTATAGCGTATAGTACTAGTCCATTGAATGTTGGCAACTATTTAAATGTAACCCTTGAAATTTTCAAAGGGATGTTGACTCCAAATGTTAGAGTTAATGATACTTTTGAAAATGCAGTTTTAAATGTAGCACTTGAAGGTAGTAGCTATGCTGAAACTCTAAAACAGCAAAACGGTTCATCGCTAGCTGAAATATTTTTTGCAATAATATTTGGAGCATTTTTTATAAGTATTATTGCATCAATAGTTTCAAAAGTAAAAAGAAAAGCAGCACTAAAACTTTTTTATAAAGAGGGAAATTATTTTAGAGACAAACCAAATGGTGGAAACTTAGTGATGACGCATATACTATATAAAGATTTTGACATTTGGAAAAATAAAGAGACAAATGTAATAGGTGCCATTATTATGAAATTAATAAATAATGGTAACCTTGAGCCATTACAAGAAAAGTCTTATAGATTATTTGGAAGAGAAAAAATTAGCACAAGTCTTAAAGTTGGTAAAGAACCAGAGGATCCAATTTTGAGAGAATTATATGATATCATAATTAGAGCAGCAGGTGATGATGGTGTACTTCAAGAAAATGAGTTAAAAAAATATGCGCAGAAAAATTATGAAGCACTTATAGATTATATTAAGTCGCTTGATACCAAAGGACGCAATGCTCTAAATCAAGAGGGTTGTTATAGTAGAGTTGGTGGTAAGAATTTAAAAGATTTAAATGAAAAAGGCGTAAAAGAATTATCT
>JAFXWR010000010.1 GCA_017542725.1 Lachnospiraceae bacterium
ATCCACAGGATTTCCATTAACACGGTCTAAAGTCATTAAATACTGATAATACATAAGAATAAAAATCAATATAAAAATACTAAGTAATAACCATGAAAAAGTATGAAATGAAGCCCCTACTGTAATAAGCCACAAAGCATAAAAAACAATAGTTAAACCCATAAATATATAAGATAATACATCTAAATATTCAAACGTATATTGTTTCAAAACCCTTCTATTTCCTTGCTCGGCTTTCATTTCAACTTTGCGCTTATCTGTACCCATCATATAAGCAAAACAAAGAACAGTAAGATACAAATATACGGATACCTGACAATTAACTAAAAAGCCACCGTAATATATACGTATCAAATAAAATACACTTAATACAGTAATATCAACAACAGGAATATATTTAAGTTTAACACTATAAAGTACATTTAATACTATATAACCTACACTTATTATAAAAACCCCAATATTTTGTATAAATAAATTAAGTATTATAAAAAGTAAACCTAAACAACACAATAAAAATATAGCCTGTTTAGTAGTAATTAAGCCTGCTGCTAAAGGTCGTTTTTTCTTAGTAACATCTAATTTGTCTGATTCTAAATCCTTTAAATCATTTATAATATAGACCATTGATGATGTAAGACAAAAAGCTAAAACACCTAATATCAAAGTGATATATGTAGAATCAAACACCAAGAATTTACCTGAAAATATAAAAGGTATAAAAATCAAAACATTCTTTATGTAATTTTTAATTCTCATCAATTTTAAATACTTCAAAGCAGACCTCTATGTTAAACAATTTTTCAATAATCTAAAACCAAATTTAAAATAATTCTTTATTATCTTAGGATTTTTATAAGCTCCTAAAAATTTTCTTAATATGTAAGAAGGTCTTAAATGAAAGCCCAACAATATTCGCTTTCTCAATTTAAGTAAATCAGCATTACTTAACGTAGTAGTACCTTTAGATGAATCATGAAAATAATCAGTACCTAATTCTGTACCGTTTAATAAATTCGCTTGTTCCGCTATATCATGTAATTCTGTACCATAAAAAGGTAGCGCAATATGCACTTCTAAAAAGTCCGGGTCTAATTGATGAATAAACTTTTTCGTAGCTTTAATATCACTAGAAGTTTCCCAAGGAAAGCCAATCATAAAGAAACCAAACACAGGAAGTTTAACTTCTTTAGCCAACTTCATAGCCAAACGTGCATCTTCTAATGTTGTACCCTTCTTTATTCTTTTCAAAGTGTTCTCAGAACCAGTTTCAAACCCAAAAGCTATTGTAAAACAACCTGTACGCTTCATAGCTTCCAAGACTTCTTTAGAAATTGGTTTTACCCTTGAATTTGCTGTATAATGTATTTTTCCAAATAAATCAGAGTTCTCTATTAATGAGCATAATTCTAAAACCCATTCTTTATCTATGGTAAATGTATCAGCTTTAAAAAAGAAATTCTTTATACCATACGTGTCATAACATTCCCTAATTTCATCAAATACATTTTGTGGTGAACGTTTTCTAACTTTACACCCTGAAATCTTTGGAGTAAGACAATATATACATTGACTAGGACATCCTCTTGCTGTTTGTATTGTAGCCATAGGTTCACCTGTATCAGGTCTTGTATATAATTCATTCTTCATCAAAGAACGTTTAGGAAACGGTAAACTATCTAAATCTTCACAAAATGAATATTCTTTTGATTTTATTACTTTACCATTCTGCACATAATACAAGCCACCTATTTCTGATAAAGCAACTCCGTCTACTATCTTATCTATGATAAACTCAATCTCACCACCTACAAACACATTGATATTTGTTATATCCAAAGAATCAAATAATGCCAAAGGTGCATTAAAAAATATAGCACCTTTCAGCACTACTTTAAAATCTAAATGACTTTGCTCCTTTAGTCTATTTATAATATCAATATCAGAAAAAATAGTAGCATTTGTAGTAGATAATACTACATAATCTGGTTTTACAACTCTTAAATCCTGTAGCATATCAAAAAAAGTACTACCTTCTGTTTGATAATCTCTCAAAAACACATCATGTTTAGGAGACAAAACCGCTGCCATATATCCTAAATCATTACAAGCTCTCATAGCTGTTGCTGTAGATGATTTTATATTTGATTGACACCTATCTTCCCCACGTTGATATAAGTCTCCACAAGGGTAACATAAAAATACGCTTTTTCTTGTACTCATCAAAATGCACTCTTTTCCTTTACATTAACAAAATAAGTAACTTTATTCTTCATAGTTGTACTCATCAGCATATATTTAGCTTGATGAGTCAAAACATGCTTAATATCATTCTTACTATAATCGCCTAAATAAATAAGCTGTCTATCCGTATTATCATAACGTTCTTGTATATATTGAATAGCAGATAAACTATTAATAAATACCAAACCATTCTGTACCATATAACGGTCTATGAAATTTTCAATATTGTCTAAATTACAAAGTTTAATTTCATTTGCCATATCAACATATAAAATTTCTATGTCTACACTTGTATCATAAGGATTATTACCTGCTAATCTTGTTACTAACTTATCTGCATCAGAACAATCATACTTAACCCACTTTAATAATGGTTCTGTTAAATAAAGTTCAATATCCCAATTTACCACAAATGTACCTATACGTCTTGGTATAATTTGCAAAGCCTTATTTAAATCAAGATACTGTGTATTTCTTACATATAAACTCAATTGCCAATGGATTAAATACTTATCACTACTAAGCATACCTAAAAAGTCTCGCACAATAAGCATACACTCATCAATAGGAACAGGATTCTTCGCTGAATTAAATATATGTCCCTCTTTGTAATTAATATTTCTCTTATTCCTATTACGATTTATTTCAATTCTCAAACCTTTATATTCACAAATAAAACTCTTAGGAAGTTTACCAAACTTCATAGTATCTTTTACAACCAATGTATAATTAACAATACTATACTTTGCACAACTACAGGTATCTAATATATTTAAAGTTCCTGTCTGAGAATTACGAACAATTCCTTGTATTTGATACCCTGTATCCAATAACTGCGTAACCTTTTTCATATCTACAATAGAAAAATAATTAGTACTGTCATCATATAAGCCTATTAGGTTCTCTCCAAAAAAACCGCCATAATAAAGCATAGTCACTCCTTAATATTTAATATAAAACACCTACGTTCATTAGCATTTCCTTTATGCATTAACGCATATTTAGTTTTCATACGTGCTGCTATTTCTTTCATATTGTCCGTATGTACACTATCACAACAATAATATGTATAAAAAGGAATACGCATATTTAATAATGCAACTAATGTGGCTAAATCATCTGTATGCGTTAATATAACACAATCATCTGTCAAACAAGTATGTTGTTGTATAGAGTTTAGTAAATTAGTCCACATTACAGAATCATATATAAACTCACGTATATCCAAGTATTCAAGTGTTTGTGTTGTACTACTAAAACGTATATCCATATTTTTAGGTGTATTTGGAACACTTAAATGTGTAGTACCTTGTAAATTCGCACAAAACGTAAACTGAGTCTTATTATATTTATTCACCAAAGGCAGAAATATATGTAAATCTACTGATTTTGCAATTGGCGTATATACTATCCACTTCTTTATCCTTGTATTATATTGTTTTAAACACCAATATAATTCCTCTAATTCTGTGTTATACCTATATAAATCGACATTATTACCTGATGCCCAATTATATTTAACATATAAAGTCAAAACATTACCCTCATCAGGAGAACTATTACACAAAACATCTAATGTTTTATATCTAAAATGTGTACCTACCCGTAAAGTACGTATAACTACTGGCATATCAATAATAGGACTATAATTCAAGTCATCTTCTACATCTACCAGTTTTATAGGCGAATTAACCGTAAAATACTTTCCTTTAGACTCTTCCATTATACGCAACTCGGCTTTGCCTTTTGTATGAGGTAAGTCAGTAGTGCTATGTGTTTTAGTCAAAACTAAGCCTTTGATTGGCATACCCCTTTTAAATGTATCAAATACAGCCGTTTTAGATAAGAAAAAAACCTCTTTAGTATCGCTATCATATACTGTATAACTAAAAGGTTCTAATTTATGCTTCGTTGGCTTTCTATGCACTTTTACTTTCCCAATATAATACAACATAAATATTCCTCAATAAGTCCATTTATAATTAGGACATTCATCTGATATTCTAATGCTATCTTCATTTCTCACAGTACAAGAAGCGTTTCTACATTCCTTACAATTAAATCCTCGGTGATTTGCATATCTCATTTTACAGTTTACACTACAAAAAGGATGCTTATTATTAGACGCTCTAAAAGAGCGTCCACATTGAAGACAAATCTTTATTTCATTTGCTGAACTCATTTATACTCACAATACTCTCTTATATTCTAATGTTTCACAGGGAATACCCTTCCCTATCGGTTCAAAAACCGCACTACAATCAACACATTTTAACAACAAAAAGTTCTTATCCTTAGTATATTTTCGCTCTAAAGTACCCTTACAACAAGGACAAGCATAAAACTGATTTAAATTATAAGTTTTAATACAAGCCACAATAAACACCCTTTCGTTTTGGTTGCTCTAAAGACTTACCAACGGTTCCATTTTGCTGAATATTCTTTTCAACATATTGTGCTAAACCTTCCCAACCCTCTTTCTTTTTTGTATCAGTAGACTCCGGGATAATTGCATTTTTCTGTACTTCGCTCAATATCGTAAATAATTCTCCACTACGGTTTACAAACTTACAACCACAATATGTAGCATTTATAGAACGTACATCTAATACAATAATCAACAAGGTATTTGTAGTTCTATCTAACATACAAAGTTTACCTATATCTC
>JAFXWR010000063.1 GCA_017542725.1 Lachnospiraceae bacterium
ATACATAGCCATTCTTGAATCTCTATCATTAGGATAATCCTTAAATCCTATTAAAGTAGCAAAAGGATTAACCTCTGGACTCTTTCTCATAGAAATCAAGGTATCTTCGGCTTTAATGTTATATCTATCTAAGTCACTCAATCCACCGACTGCATTTACAAGATTGATATGACCATCAACAATATTGGTATTACCATAAAGTCTATCTACAACAATAAATGCATCTACTGGTTGCTTAAATAAAGTACGCATTATATCTTTTGTAGGTGTGTTAGTAGCAATAAGTTCACTTGTATACAAATTCTGATAACTTGCAGAAGTCTCATTGATACAAGTAAAGTCTTGATATTTCTCTAATACACCTGCACCCTTTTGATGTACTACAATAAGTTTTACCCTCTTATTTTTGATAAAATGAACATGATGTGTATAACCAAGAATAAAACTTGTTAAAAATCTGCATGGACTATATTCTCTAACAAGTAATAAAGGTTTTGCTTCCATATAGTGTACTTGTGGATAAATCAACACATTACTATTAAAAGCATTAGTAGGTTTACTATCTTCTTTGCTACTTTCCAATAATTTCAATTGGTTCTCGATTTTTTGACGGTTAGCCTCCATATTTTTAATAAGGTCAGAAGCCTTTTTAAAAATATCAATGGCACTATTACCCATTGTTGTAATCTGTAACTCCTGCTGAGTAGTAATAGTACTTAACTGATTAATAGCATCATTTACCATCTCCAAATAAGCAGGAGTCTTAATCTTCTCTTCACCCCTTACAAATGATTGAATAAACTCTTTTACTACATTGACACTGCTACCGCCAAAGAAGTATCTGTTGTTTCTTCTGTAGCATCACAAGTATTTAATAGTTCAAGTAGTTCTTCCTCATCTTCTAAATAAAACTCATCTGTAATAATATGACCGCCTGCTCCTGATATAACCATCTTAATAGTTGTCTGTGGGTTATTATTTATATACAGATATTGCTTTGTAATACCCAACTGACTTAACTTTGAAATATGTACACCAACTGTAAAATCAGGCGATTTAGATGAATGAAAGATAAGTGTAGATATATCTTTCATATTTTCCTCTACCCACTGAAAATCATCTAATACTATGAAATTAGAAAAATTATCAGGTAATGTATCTGAAATTATAACCTTTAGATTTGCACCAGCCATCTATAAGTACCTCCTCTATTACTTCGTGAATACTCTATCTAAAATCTTTGTATCAACCTTACCCGTAAATGGCAAATTATGCATTGACAACCAATTTACGCCCTCTGGGTCATAAATTGAATCAACATAGTCAACAATACGTTTAATATCAATGTTCTTGTTATACTTTGTCAAGAACATAATGCCCTTATTTACCATGAGTTTCTTGTATCTTAATGCAAGTGGTGAGTTCTCCAAAGCACAAAGCATATTCATAAAGCCACGCTTTGAACTATCCACACAAACAATAGTGTTACCTGAAATCAACAAATCTGAAATACATTCCAAATTCTCAGCAGGGCAATCAACTATAACTAAGCCATAATCAACCACTTTCTCAGCTACTACGCTTGCAGTACAAGTAAGTTCTTCTTTAGCAACATCAACACTATAATCAGAACTAAGAATGTCAAAGTTATCATCAAACTTGCATACGCAATTAGAAAATACCTTGCTTGACTTACATATCTTTGTTCCACTCATCTTAGTAGGCGCAAAATTCCTAAATTCCTCGTAATTTATATAACTTAATACGCCATGAGTTATAGTATCACAATCAAAATACAATACAGAAGTCTTTTTACAGAAGAATGACGCAATACTCAAACAAGTAGATGTAATACCCGTTCCTCTATCTCCTGTTACTATCAATACATGAGGGTTC
>JAFXWR010000064.1 GCA_017542725.1 Lachnospiraceae bacterium
GCATTGCCAACTTTTAGAGCAGCATTCTCGGCAGTCTTTACATCAGTATTGTCTCCTCCTGCCACTTTATAATTGTCACTGTCGAGGTTATCTATCTGTGCTGTAGTTCTGCCAGGGTGTGCTGCACAAGTGATAGCGGTAAAATACCTAAGTCTTCCCAAATTGTCATCATAAGCAAGTTGAGCAACTGTAGGAGTTCCACTCTTATACATTGGTCTCAATTTAAACAACTTGACTGACTTATATATGGGAATCCTTTCAAGCATTTCAACGTATCTTTCATAAATAGCAAATGCTCTATATCCAAGATGTTGATTAGCAAACCATCCATGATAAGGCATTCTATTAGTGCTTGCACCTACATTGGAACAAGGATAACACATTTTCAGTTCTTCAAGAACACTGACATATGGAATATGATTCTCCTTACAGAAAGCACGTCGTGTATATGCAATCTTATCATCTCCTAATGCTGCCTCATTGCCAAACAAAACCTTAGCCCCAAGCGATTTTGCTATTCTGACAGCATTTAGAAGTTGATTATATGCTGTAGCACCATAAGGAGTTCCATTAGCACTATTGTGGAACAAATAATATCTTGCACTTATCTGACGATGTTTATATGTATAGTCTCCTCTTGGGCCAAGATACTCTGGAGCATTACCGGTGAGAGTCATTATGTTAGCCAAGTTCTCATTGAAACTATAGCCACTCCAACCATCATTGTGAAAGTTAAGGTCTAGGATGTCATTTAGCCTCTCTAGCCATGCAAAACTCATCGGCTGATACACAGCTTCTGTTTGAGAAGAACCAACCACAATAACGTCTGTCATTAGACTCCTATTTACTTCTCTTTTGTCAACATTTGATTCGACATAAGATTTTAAATTTTGCAGTTCAACTTCTGCAATGGTTGCTAAATTCGTCTGTAAGAAGATATACTCATTTTCAGTAGGAGAATAAAAGACATCAGTAAAGTTACCAGCGGTAGGATTGCCAGATGCAATTATACCGCTAAGTGGATATGTTACTCCAGGAAGTGTACTGCTAGTATGTCTACATGCTATAACAGAATTAGTAGATGCAGATTGCGTTATTCTGTATGTCTTTCCTGCATAAACAGCATAAACACCAACAGTTTGGCTGTTTCCTCCATTATCTATAAATCCAGCAGGAGAAAGAGTCTTCTGTGCTGTATTACTTATACGCGGTGGGGTAACAGAGTTTATTATAGTGTCTTTAATTTCATCCTTTCTTTGTGGCACAACCTCTCTGACAATATACATGGCATCTACTAACGCATTAGTACTTCCTATATATCCATTTATTGCCAAATAGGTATCTTCTAAACACTTAAATGTTTTATTTACATTGCCTAAAAACCAGTAACATTTTGGAATGCTCCCTTCAATAATAAAATCTTCTTCAGCCCTTAACTCATATCCTCCACTAGTGTAGGCACTATTATAGTTAATTCCATTAATATTATAAGTATGACCTTTCTTAAGATGATACAGATAGCACTGAGCATTACTATTTGATTTTATACCTTCTAGTCTTGCCTGTGCCCCTCTTATATGCTTGATTGGACTGATGCCTATGTAATTTATTTTGCCGTTATAAACTTCTCTTTTTAATTCTTCTATATCCACTTCCATAGAAGTGAGTCTGTCAGCAGGAGCAACATAGGTACACTCAAACCAAGGACATACTGGATTACTTCTCTCATTTAATACAAGATATTCATCTACTGTTGGAGTATATTTTATTCCTTTCCTATAATTGGCAGCAGTTGTGTTTCCCCAAGCCAAACACCTCTTAAGTGTGGTTCCACTAACATATTGAGCAATAGAAGATATAACGCCTGCCGATGCTTGATTATTAACTACGGAGTTTCTTATTTGATTTAAAGTATAAGTTACTCCTGCCTTAAGCAAATAAAGTGAAGAACCATAACTACTATTAGAACCAAGTTTTGTACTACTTGAAACATATATGTTGGTTTTTGCGGCTACTAACTCTGGAAATTGCTTTGTTTCTGTTCCGCCAATATCCATTCTAAGGTCATTGGGGATAGTGTAGCTACTTTCAAGTCCTGATACATCAACATTTTCAAACAATGTTTCATCCGCAACCATGTTAGCAAGTGTGACAGCACTCCAAGAACTACCATCATAGACACTAACAGTTGTGGCACCTGCGACTGTATCAGCACTCACCATGACACCAGTGCCATCAACATCATCGAAACTGAATGCCAATGTATTGACACCTGCGGCATTACACTTAATAGTGATAGTGCCGTCTTCATTGTCAGTAATAGTCCATCCATCAATACTGCCTACAGCCTCTACAATATCAGCGGCAATACTTGCAGCGGTGCTATCAGCAGTTACTTGGATGTTGTCTGGTGTGGCATCACCTATGACTATAGATATTTCTCCTGCCTGAACTAATCCACTAACATCAACCGTGATAGTTACTATAGCAGGTCTTCCCAAGGCATAGTCACCTTCTACATAAGCCGTAGTGTTGCTGTAAGCGGCGACAGCCTTCAGTGCCTTGTAAGTGGCACTATTATAGGATTTTAGTTCTCCTACAGCGAGAGTGTTAAATAGATTAAGA
>JAFXWR010000065.1 GCA_017542725.1 Lachnospiraceae bacterium
ACAGTAAATAGGACACTTGAACCAAGTGCGGCAGGTAGCATTTACAATTTATATGCTGTATGGCAAAAATATACATATACACTTCACTATAATATGAATAGCGGATCTGGAACTATAGCTGATATCACTGATGTAGGTTCTGGTGATAACATTACACTTTCTACAGTTAGACCAACTAAAGAAAACTATACATTCTTTGGTTGGGCAGATGATAGCACAGCAACTACTGCACAGTATAGTGCTGGTGGCACATATAAAGCAACTGTAGATAGTGATGGTGTGACGAAGACAATTTATGCAGTATGGAATTATAATTATCCTTATACTGTAAGATTCAATTCAAATGGCGGTAGTGGTGATATGGCAGACACCATAGCAACTTCAAGTTTGGCAAGTCCACTCCCAGGTAATGCATTTACAAGGTCTGGTTATACTTTCCTTGGATGGTCTGAGAATGCGAGTGCGCGTTCTGCAAGTTATACAAATACTATAACAAAGACAGTTACTAGTGCAGGACAGGTAGTGACACTTTATGCTATTTGGAAAAAGAATGGTGGCGGGGGACGATACGTTCCATCAGGCGGTGGAAGCGGTAGCGGCGGTGGTGGTGGCTCTGGAATAATAGGTGGATTACAGAATGATATATTAAATAATCAAATAACTTCTTCTATAAAATTACCTGCTGTTAAATCTATAAAAGCTGTAACAAATTCACAACTTGTAGATTGGACTAAGAATGAAGTATCAGGTAGATGGAAACTTAATATATTAGATGCAGCTGGACAAAACAATGTGGCTGCAAATGGATTTTATGTGATTGTATATGGCGTAGAAACCATACAGTCAGTGAACACATATTATTTTGATAACAATGGCGACATGTATACAGGATGGCTTACAACAGATGGAGATGGAGCTAAATATTTCTTTGACACTGCAAGAACTGATAACGAGGGCAGAATGGCTACTGGCTGGAAACTGATAAATAATGAGTGGTACTTCTTTGGCACAGAAGGCGCTATGTATAAGTCAGCAATTACACCTGATGGTTACTTAGTAGATAGTGATGGGAAGTGGATGAAATAAGTACTAATTTTGTCAGAAAAAAGAGGTAAAAAAAAATATTGCATTTCTTGCAAAAATATAGTATTATATCTACAATTAAATAGGCCGATGATAAAAGATGAAGTAACTTATGTTGATGCTTTTGAGAGAGCCGTGCTGAAGCTGGGAAACGGTAAGAGGATAGTAAGTGAATGGGCTTTTGGAGGTCAAACTACTTTGAGAGACCGTTGATGGACGGTAATATGAGTGGCACCGCGGATAAATATTATTTATTTTAATTATTCGTCTCATATAGCAAATGCTGTATGAGATTTTTATTTTATCATATAGCAGTATGTAGGGGGCGAGTTTCACGAGCCCGAGAGGAGAAAATTATGAAAAAGAATTTGGGATTATCACTACTAGTTTTACTATCTTTAGTATTTACTGCTTGTGGATCAAAAGCAGTAAGCACACAAACTACTGAAGCAGCAGCTTCTGGACAAGAAGCAGCTACTGAGAAAGCAACTACTGAGAAAGCAGCAGCTGCGAAAGTTTACAAAGTAGGTATAGGACAATTTGCAGAACACCGTTCTCTTGACAATTGTAGAAATGGTTTTATCGTAGGAATGATGTCAGAGGGATTTGTTGAAGGAGAAAACATAACTTATCTCTATGATAATGCACAGACAGATGGAAGTACAGCACAACAGATATACAATAAATATGCTACACAGAAAGTTGATTTAGCTATGGCAATTGCAACTCCTATGGCACAAGTTGCTTACGGTACATTTAACGGAACCAACACACCTGTTATATACACAGCAGTAAGTGATCCAGTTGCAGCAGAGCTTGCAAAAGCAAATGGCTCCCCAGTTGGAAATGTCACAGGAACATCAGATAAGATTCCTGCAGAGGCACAACTCAAATTGATGACAGAGATGTTCCCAAATGCAAAAAACATAGGCATACTTTATACTACAAGTGAAGTAAATTCTTTATCTGCAATAGAAGACTATAAAAAGGCAGCTGAAAAGTATAATGTCAATATAGTAGTTCAATCTATTGATCAAGGTTCTGATATGCCTCTCGCTGTAGATGCTATCTTGCCAAAGGTTGATCTTATGACAAATCTTTTAGACAATACTGTAGTTGCAAATATGCCAGTGCTTATAGAAAAGGCAAACGAAAAAAAGATTCCTGTATTTGGTTCAGAGATAGAGCAAGTTCGTAGAGGCTGCATAGCTGCTATGGGACTTGACTATATGGAACTTGGAAAACAAACTGGTGTTATGGCTGCAAAAATTTTAAAGGGAGAGAAGAAAGCTTCTCAGATGAAATTCGAAGTAATTAAAGATGCTTCGCTCTATTTAAATACTAAAGTTATTGAAAATCTCGGTCTTGATGTTGACCCATCATTTGCTACTCGCGCGGTAGAAGTTTATAACGAGATTATGGAGTAATATAATGGGGCTCGCATAGCTCGCCCATACGTAGGAGTAGTAATGCAATTATTAATTGGAGTATTAGAAGAAGGATTTATATATGCCCTAGTATCTTTTGGGGCATATATAACATTTAAAATATTGGATTTTCCGGATATGACTGTGGATGGTTCATTTCCTTTTGGCATGTGTATAACAGCGGTGATGATTATAAATAATGTAAATCCATTTATCACACTGCCAGTAAGTTTTATTGCTGGATGTGTGGCAGGAACTATCACAGGACTCATACACGTGAGACTCAAGGTGAGAGACCTTTTGTCAGGAATTATTGTGATGACATCACTTTATTCTATAAACTTAAGGTTGGCTGGAAGAGCAAATTTACCTATATTTCAAAAGCCGAGTATTTTTAAAATGATTCCTTTTGCAAATAGGGATACTTTTTTGGGTCATCTAAAAGTTGTAATCATCTTACTTGTCATAGTTATGATATTAAAAATTTTACTTGATTTGTATCTTGAAACTAAGAGTGGATATCTACTTAGAAGTGTAGGAGATAATGAGACACTTGTCACGACACTTGGCAAAAATAAAGAAAATGTAAAAGTGTTGGGACTTGCTCTTGCAAACGGATTTGCAGCACTTGCTGGTTCTATTTATGCACAGCATCGTGGTTTTTTTGAAATTAGTGCAGGCACAGGGACACTTGTCATAGCAGTTGCAAATGTCATCATAGGACTTCAACTTATGAATGCGTTTAGAAGTATGAAACCTACAACGAGCGTTATCTTAGGCTCTATATTGTATAGAGCATGTATAGGTTTTGCATTATTCCTCGGTATGCCATCAAGTGATTTGAAGATAATCACAGCTGCACTTCTACTTATAGTTATAGTTTTAAATACAAAAAAATATAAGAAGATGGTTAAGTAGGAGGGATTATGATTGAGTTAAATAACATTTTTAAATATTATAATCCAGGCCTTGTGACAGAAAATTGTGTCTTTCATAATTTTAATCTTAAGGTTGATGACCATGAATTTGTATCTGTGATAGGTTCAAATGGTTCGGGTAAGACAACGATGCTCAATATAATTTGTGGTTCAATAGATATAGACCATGGAAACATCTTTCTTGATGGTAGAGATATAAGTAAAGAGCCAGAATATAAAAGGATGTATCGCATAGGGCGCGTGTATCAAAATCCTGCAATGGGAACTTGCCCAAGCATGAACATAATAGAAAACATGGCGCTCGCTGAAAATAAAAACAAATCATTTGGTCTAAAAAGACTTATAGATAAAAAGAAAATAGATTTTTATCGGGATGAATTAAAGAAGCTTGGGCTCGGACTTGAAGATAAAATCTATGTACCTGTAGGAGCACTTTCTGGTGGACAGAGACAGGCGATATCACTTCTTATGACTACTATGTCTGAAATAGATTTTTTAATTCTTGATGAACACACTGCTGCTCTTGACCCAAAGACAGCTGACATAATTATGGAGCTTACAGATAAACTTGTAAAAGAGAAAAACCTAACTTCCATAATGGTAACTCACAATCTTCGTTATGCTGTGGAGTATGGCTCAAGACTTATAATGATGCATCAAGGGGAAGCAATTATAGATAAAAAAGGTGAAGATAAAAAGAATATGAATGTTCAAGATATCTTGCAAAAGTTCACTGAGATATCAATTGAATTGGGAAATTAAAAAACAAGGGCTTGCCCTTGTTTTTTTTGTGACCGATCCGGGAATCGAACCCGGGATTCCGCCGTGAGAGGGCGACGTCTTAACCGCTTGACCAATCGGCCGTCACAACACATATATAATAACATAAATTATATGCTTTTTGCAAGACTGTTTTTATTGACTATAAAAAATCAATAATTTATAATATGTAGGGGCGGATATTATCCGCCTGTACAGGATACTTATTATGAATAAAAAGTGCTTGAAAAATGCAATATTTACACTGTTTGCTTTGGTGCTGATATTAGGTTTGAGCTTTGGCATAAAGGCAGATGCAAGGGTGACAGACAATGAGCAGAGTGCAATAAATGCACTTAGTGGTAACTTGGTTTGTTCTATAAATGATGCATATCAAGAAAGATATTTTAAAGCAAATATAATTAAAAACTTAAATAGAAATGTAGGAGTGATTTCAATCGGCTCAAGTCATCTTATGACTCTTTCAAGTGATGCAGTAAAAGGTGACTATATAAATTTAGCTGTCGGCGGTGCAAATCTTCAGGATAGATTAAATATTTTGGGATTACTTGATTTATATAATATTCAATATAACAAAGTTGTCTATGAGATAGATATAGCAAGTTTTTTGCCAACTGCAAGAAAAATTGAAAAATATAATTCGGATTTTAAAAAATATGGAGATTATTTTTACAATAAATTTGTTCTGGGCATCAATTCTCAGCCTGTTGCATTAGATTTCAATGATTATTATATAAATGAATTTGCAGATAATGCTGTTTTAAATTTGACAAGAGTGTATGACAAGAATAATTTGCCACACAAATTAATTTATTATAAGCCAGATGCATCACAAGGATATCCAAGAGCTGTCTACGAAGAAGAGAAAGAAAATAAAAAAGAGCAGACTGGGATTATCATCAATAATGACAAGATATTTAGAGATACGGATATTAATAAGGACTCTATAAAAGTTGTTGATACAATTATGAAATATTTTCATGATAAGGGGATAGAGATAGAGATAGTTGTAATTCCAAGACCGCCATCTGTGTACGATGGTTCTGAGATGCTTACATCAAAGTATATTGCATCAATCAATGAATTAATATATAAGTATTATGTTAATTATAATGTGAAAGTATGTGGCTCGTTTAACCCACATGATTTAGATGTGGCTGAGGACGATTATTATGATGCGCTGCATTTAAAGCCTGAAAGTATAACTAGATTATATACTATAGATTGACAATAGACTGATTTTTTTAGATATAATTGACTAACAAATTGAAATTTACTATAATATAAAGTGCGATTTAATGCATATATAAAGGGATATTTGGTAAAGATTTGAAACCACGTGTCCCAAAATTTTGGTGTGTAAAGGATTCGTATGGCTTATAATTTTAAAGAAATTGAAAAGAAATGGGATAAGTATTGGGAAGAAAATCCAGTAAATCCGAAAGATGAGAAGAAGGAAAAATATTATTGTCTTGATATGTTTCCATATCCATCAGGTGCAGGGCTTCATGTAGGTCACTGGAGAGGATATGTGATATCAGATGCATGGGCAAGGTATCAACTTCTAAAAGGCAAGTATGTCATCCATCCTATGGGCTTTGATGCTTTTGGACTTCCCGCTGAGAACTATGCACTTAAGATGCATGTGCATCCTTCAATTTCTACTGATGAAAATATAAAAAATTTCGAGAGACAGTTAAAACAAATTTCTGCTATCTATGATTGGGATATGGAATTAAAAACCACCGACCCAAATTATTATAAATGGACTCAGTGGATATTTGTTAAACTTTTTGAAAATGGTCTCGCATATGAAAAAGAATTTCCTATAAACTGGTGTCCAAGCTGTAAGACAGGACTTTCAAATGAAGATGTGGTTGATGGTTGTTGTGAGAGATGCGGAACTCCTGTAACTAAAAAGAATCTTCGCCAGTGGATGCTCAAGATTACAAATTATGCTGAGAGACTTTTAAATGATTTAGATAAATTAGATTGGCCTGAAAAAGTTAAGAAGATGCAGACGGAGTGGATTGGAAAATCTTACGGAGCTGAAGTAGATTTCGAAATTGCAGAAGTAGGGGCGAGCACTGCGAGCCCGGATAATAAAATTACAGTATATACCACTAGACCAGATACATTATATGGTGCAACATTTATGGTTCTCGCGCCAGAGCACGACATGTCACTCAAACTTGCAACTCCTGATAAGAAAGTCGAAGTAGAAGAATACATCAAAACTGCAAGCATGAAGACAAATGTAGATAGAATGTCAGTGTCCGATAAAGATAAGACTGGTGTGTTTACAGGATCTTATGCTATTAATCCATTAAATAAAAAACAGATTCCAATCTGGATTTCAGACTATGTATTAAATGATTATGGTACTGGAGCCATCATGTGTGTTCCTGCGCATGACGAGAGAGACTTTGCATTTGCTAAAAAGTTTGGACTTGAAATAGTTCCAGTTATAGCTCCAAAAGATGATGTGCATAAATTTGACAATGGAATGGATGAGGCATTTATATCAACTGATGGTGTAGTAATCAATTCTGATGATTGGAATGGAAGAATTTCAAGTGAGTTAAAGAAAAATGCACCTGATGAGTTAGAGAAAAAAGGAATTGGAAAGAAAACAGTAAATTATAAAATTCGTGACTGGGTTTTCTCAAGACAGAGATATTGGGGAGAGCCTATACCTATAGTTCATTGTCCGCATTGTGGTAATGTGGCGGTGCCAGTTGAAGAACTTCCACTTAGGCTTCCAGATGTAAAGTCATATGAGCCATCTGGAACTGGTGAGTCTCCGCTTGTAAATATCACTGACTGGGTAAACTGCAAATGTCCAAAGTGCGGTGCCGATGCTAAGAGAGAGACAAACACTATGCCACAATGGGCAGGGTCATCTTGGTATTTCTTAAGATATATAGATGTTAATAACGACAAGGCTCTAGTTGATAGAGCGAAGGCGGATAAGTTTTTACCTGTAGATATGTATATAGGTGGAGTTGAACATGCTGTTCTTCATTTGCTCTATTCGAGATTTTGGACTAAGTTCCTCTATGATATTGGAGCAATAGGATTTGATGAGCCATTTCATAAACTTTTTAATCAGGGAATGATTTTAGGACCAAAGGGCATCAAGATGAGTAAGTCGCTTGGAAATGTCATAAATCCAGATGAGATGGTTGACAATTATGGTTGCGATACTCTTCGTATGTATGAACTCTTCATAGGGCCACCTGATTTGGATGCGGCTTGGGATGATAGGGGAATAGAAGGTGTATATAAATTTATAAATCGTCTATATACTTTGGTTGAGAAAAATGCGAACTCAAATGGTGATGCGACTAAGGAAAGTTTATTTATAAGACATAATCTCATAAAAGCTATCACTGAAAGACTTGAAAAGTTTTCACTCAACACAGTAATATCTGGATTTATGGAATATACAAATTCACTTATAGACCTTGATAGAAAACAAGGTTATATTGATAAAGATACGCTTAAGACTATAGCAGTGTTGATGGCACCATTTGCACCACATGTTGCAGAGGAGTTTTATCATATGCTTGGTGAGAGTGGTACTGTGTTTAATGCTAGTTGGCCAAAGTTTGATGAAAATTTGGCGAAGTCAGATACTATAAAACTCCCTATACAGATAAATGGAAAGACAAGAGGCTTTGTAGAGGTTGCAGCAGAGACAAGTGAGAAAGAGGTGCTCGCAGCGGCGAAGGAAGTTGTAAAAGAAAAACTTACGGGCGACATAATTAAAGAAATATATGTGAAAGGAAAAATAATCAACTTTGTAATAAAGATGTAGGGCGCCAATGTAGGGGCGAACTTTAGGAGCCCGAAAAGATAATATGGAATATAATAGATATAGAACAAATGAATATGGTAGAGATTACGAGGGCTACGGCAAGAGCAGAAATTTGAGTCGTTCGCGCGACGCACTCAATCGCTACAAACTTAGTAGAAGAAGAAAGTCCAACAACATTTTTAAATTTGTAGGACTCACTCTTGCTATCATAGTGGTGTTGGTGCTTTCAATATTTGGAGCATACAAGTTTATACAATATCGAAATGATAAAAAAGCACTTGAGGGCTTCACTAATGTGCAAATGAAACAGGATATCTATTTGGACTTTTCTATAATAGGTATGAAGAAGCCATTTAGCATACAGGGTCTTACAAAGCAAGAAGTCTATGATAAGGTTTTGGGTTCTTATGATTTTGATATAAAGATATCAAATAGCAATCCAGAGATAGATTTGTTTGATATGCCTAAGTATGGAGCGAAGGTGGAAGATACAGATTATAG
>JAFXWR010000066.1 GCA_017542725.1 Lachnospiraceae bacterium
ATATGCAAGTGGGTTAAGATCAAATATTAGAGTTGGAAAACTTCCAAAGAGACATTTCGTAGATTATTCACTTCCATTAGCATTACTTGATATTGATGAAAATAAATTGCAAAATGACTCAGCTACATATGGTTTTATATTTGAGTCTTTATGTTTACATGATTTAAAAGTGTATGCAAATGTAAATGATGGAAAAGTTTATCATTATCGCGATTATTCTAATAATGAGATAGACGCTATACTGGAAATGGAAGATAAAAAAATTGCTATTGAAATAAAGTTAAACTCTAATCAAATTGACAATGCAGCAAATAATTTAATTAGTATTAACAAAAAGATATCAAGTAAAAATGAAAGCACGTGTTTTGACGCTATGTGTGTGATTTGCGGTATGCAAGATTATGCCTACAAACGAGACGATGGGGTTTATGTGGTTCCAATAACGGTTTTGAAGGATTAGACTTTTTGGGTTTAACTATACCGTCCTTTATATTCAAAAAGGTTTTACAGAAGCGTTAAAATCAGAAGCAAGGAAAAATAAGAATATTCACTTAGTGGCTTACAAGAATATGATTAAGTAATTTTATAATATAACAGAATTTATTAAATGTAACAAAAAATGTTAGATTAGATATATGATGACTTTAGATTGCTGATGGGAGAGCTCAAAAATCAAATATTGTTAATTAAATACACCATTACCGATTTAAAAATTTTTTGGATATTATATGAATAGAGACGAATTAGAAAAATTAATAAGCAGTAAAGATTTTAATCGTAAGCTAATAAAGGCGGAGTTTGATAAAGGCACAGACCTATCAAATCTTGATTTGCATGGAATTGACTTTACAGATGCGATTGGAGATAACATAAATTTTGCAAGTTCCAATTTATCAAATTGTAATTTTACAGGGACTAGATTTGAGTATGTCAATTTTGATAGTGCAAACTTGCAAGGTGCTATACTTAAAAATTGTGATATGAGATTTGCAAATTTTCATAAGGCTGACTGTAGAGGAACTAAGTTTTCGTGCACCATTATGGAAGGGTCTAATCATGATGGAATTATAATTGATGATAAGACTGAAAATTATAAAATGCATTGTCCAGAGACTGGTGCATTTCTTGGATATAAAAAATGCTTTAATGACTTGCTTGTGACTTTGTTGATACCGGCTGATGCGAGAAGGGTGTGTTCTACAACTAGACCTTGCAGATGTGATAAGGCAAAAGTGATAAATATTACATCTTTTGATTATAAGGAGCATTATACTGAAGCTTGGTCACTATGTGCATCAACTGATTTTAAATATACATTAGGTGAATATGTCTTCCCAGACAGCTTTAATCCAGATAGGTGGATGGAATCTACACATGGGATTCATTTTTGGTTGACACCAGAAGAGGCGATGGCGTATTAGATAATGAAATTTAAAAGAATTGTAGCAGCCGCAAGGCTGTTTTTCGTTCACACAATATTCAAAGTATTTTGCAAGATTTAACACAATTAAATTGTATGATATTGGCATCATTGATAAGAACTTAAAAGTTCGGAAGGAGTCAATTATGAAGAACAATAAGATTTTAGCATTAACATTATCTATGATGTTGGGAATGTCATCACTTTTAAATGTGGGGACAGTTTTTGCGGATAATATTGAAACATCAAAAACCGAAAGACCTAAAAAAATTGAAAATGAGATAATTGGTAAAATTACAGCAATTAATGCCACATCAGTAACCATAGAGGTGGCTGAGAGAAAAGAAATGGAAAAGCCAAAAGATGGACAAAAGCCTGATGGAGCACCAAAGGAAAAGCCAGCAAATGAGGGAAATCAAGACAAAAAAGAAAAACCAAATATGGACAATATGTTTACGTTAACTGGAAATACCAAAACTATCAATATTTCATCAGCACAATTTGTCGGTGGTTTTAGAGGAAGAAAGGCTGGCGATAAAAACAAGAATAATGAAGCAAAAAATGATAATAATGATGTGAAGAAAGAGAAGACTTATGCAGACTATTCTGTTGGAGACTACATAAGTATTGAGTTGACGGATTCTACATCATTAACAGCTAAGACAGTTCGTGACGCCATGTTTGGTGGACCAAGGGGCGGAAGACTTGATGGTGAGCCACCAAAGAACGATAGTTCTAAAAATAATTAATTTATATGAGCCATTAAGTTGGCTCATTTTTTTTCGCATGAGATTAGTTGAGAAAATTATATTTGCAAAAGGTTTGTAATGTCATATGCGCATAGTTCTTGTTTTTTGCAAACAAGTTTGATATAATACTATATGTTATGATACATGTATGGCATTGATAATTTATTTGAAAATTATCAATGTATGATTATGTGTTGTTTTGGGAGGAAAGTAAATGTTTGAATTCGTTGAGAATAAGAAATTCTTTTATGCATGTGCTTCACTATCTATAGTTGTAACTGTAATGTCAGCTAACTTATTGAGCCATAGTGTTGTATCTGTTTTTGGCAATGTATTGATAGTTGTATTTTTATTATTAATGATTCTTTTCAATAGAGTTGAGCATAAAGAATTGATGAAGGTTTTGACTGCTTCACTTTTGCAATTAGTTTTAGGAAAGAACTTGGCAGAGTATAGTGCTATAATTGAACCAGTTTTCTCTGACATGAAACATGCTTTTGATTTTTTAAATGTTAACAGTATTACATTTAGAGGCATTACATTGATTGTAACATCAGTTATTCTATTAATATTGTTTATCAATCATTTTGTTATTAACTTTACTGGCAAAGCAAGTAAAGTAGCAATCAATATCAATAAAGCGGTAATGTGTATCTATTTCTTACTTGTTGTTATTTCTAAGATTGGATTAGCAGTTACTATTTCTAAAAATTTCCCTTTATACAATTCTATGCCAGAAAAATTAAAGATGTCTTTAATTTTGAATGGTATACCTACCATGCTCTATGCTTTGACTGTTGTATCCATGGAAGCATTTGTTAATAAAGAAAGAGAAAAGAAAAAATAATCAATGAATAGATATATTTAGTATTTAAATAAGAGCCGCAAGGCTCTTATTTATATTTCTCTAAAACTTGATTAACTAATTTTTGAAATGTTTCATCTTTTTTGTTTACTGATCTCTCTTTCATAACGGCAGGATATATGTAATCTTCATTTGTTATGTTCATAGCTCCTAGGTATTTATATTTTGAACCTGCTTGAACCATGGGGATGAATGCACCAACCTTATTTATCATTAATCCATTGTCAAGAACCTCCATTGAATGACCATCTATTACTGCATCTATATCTTTTGTGTTGGCTACAACTTTTGTGGTTGACCATCTTTCTGTAATTCCTTCTATACCTAGGTGAGATAGAAGAATAACTTTATCTGCTCCTTCTGCCTTAGCAGTATCTACCGCAACCTGTACTTGTTTATAAAGTGCATCACCAGTCTCGTCTTCAAAAAAGTATAGAAGTTGATTTCCTTCTTCGTCAAAAAATTTCTCGTAGTTATCTTTTATTAAAAGTGCCTCGGGACTTGTGACACCTACATAGGCAACGCTTAGGTCGTTATATTTATATATGACATACGGAAGGAATGGAAAAGATTTCTTTTTCAAGTCATACAAATTGCAACACACTATATGTGACTTAAGCATCTCCATATTTTCATAAAAAGTATCTATGCCATAGTTGAACTCAAGGCTACCAGGAACTACGATATCGTACCCTACATTGTTC
>JAFXWR010000067.1 GCA_017542725.1 Lachnospiraceae bacterium
ACTCAAACTTTAATCTCTCTATATGAGAAATAGATAAATTATTTATCAAATTTTGTGATTCAAATTTCATATTCGATTATATTATACATAAAATACTTGTATTTTTCAATAGTTTGCTTGAAATAAGTATTAAGAAACAATTAAATTAATCATATAGACTCTTAGTTATAAATTCAACCTTAAGAGACTTCTTTATCTTATCAAGTTCTTTCTTTATCAATTTGTTTCTCATGTCAGCTACATTTGAAAAATCATATTGTGTACTTTCATCGCTATATACATATGGGTTATGGATATCGTAACCATCCATTCCTGCTATTTTCACGCTACCTATACCAAGTTTAATGAGAAGTTTAAATACCATGAGTGCAGCATTATCGATTATATCCTTACTTTCAAGTGCAAGACTAAAGAAATTAATCACATAGTCTTTATTCTTTGCCTCTCTCATATTTGAAGTTAGTATAACCTTTGTCTTAATTTCATTTCCTATTTTATCATCAAGTTTACTATATCGTCTCATGTTGCTACTAAATAGATAATCCGTTTTAAAATCTTTACTATAGAAGTTTAGTGAGATACCTACAGTATCGCCTTTAGAAAGTTCTTCATTGATTTTGTCTTTATTGTCATTTATACTTCTACCTGGGGCAAGAACTAAAATGTTTTTACCTTTAAGTTCTTTTGCAAGTCTCTCAATATCGTTATCATCATCTCTATATACATTCATATATTCTACATAATAGTTTTCGGCAATCTCTTTTTTATATACCTGTCTATCCTCTTCTTTTATGTTTTTTAAAATCTCATAAAGTGACTTCTCGGTAAGTGTATTTTTTTCAGCAAGATATATCGCATAGTTTGGATGCACATTTAAAGTGCCTGATATATAAAGTGGTAGCGAATATCCCCAGAAATTCTTTTTGTATGTATCCTGCAAATACTCATCCATTATCTCAAGTATAGGAACTATGTGATAGTCTTTTTGAAAATTTACATTTAGGTATTCTGCAAATAACTCTATATTTAAGTTGCCAGCTCCGCGCCCCATGCCAAACACCGATGCATCTATAAGTATCTCTCTGTCAAGTTTTAGCTGAACAAAACTTACTGCATTTTGATATGCCTGCTGTAAATTATTGTGTGCGTGATATGAAAGAACTATATCTTTATCAAGATACTTATCAGCAAGTTTGATGTAATGTAAAAATTCGTCATTTTTCATAGAGCCAAAAGTATCAACTATGGTAATTGTATATGGCTTTATCTCATTAAATTTCTTTATTCCATCTATAAACTCTTCATCAGTATAAAAATTTGTACTTACAAAGTTTGCAGCGACAAGATATCCAAGAGCCATAAACTTCTTTACTGCCTCAACTCCATCACTAAGTTTATCTTTTTTATATATAACTCGTATGCCATCTATCCCATTTCCATCATTTTTGGGAAAACTATCTATGTCTATAGGGTTACCAACATCATACATAACAAAGTATTTTACATTTCTATTTTTATTTTTTAAAATACTATCAAGAGAAGTTTTGTCAGGAAAAAGTGACCTATTTTCATCGTAAGACACTGGTCGCAAAAAGCCGACTTCAACACACTCCACATTGGCAAGAGACATCTTGTTCAATAATCCAGCAATTGCATCCTTACCAAATGCCCAGTCATTTACATATCCACCGTCACGAAGTGTGCAATCAAGAACATTAATTTTTCCCATAGGTCTCCTTTCTACTAATAGGGTTCGTAAAACTCGCCCTTACAATATATTCTGCTTTAATTCATCTTCTGGCAAAAACGGCTCCATATCATAAAGCGGCGGGCTCACTAGTGTGCCATCCGGAAGTCTTTTAGCACTACTTTTTGGTTCCCACACCTGTTCCTTGTCAGTGAAAATCTCTATAAATAATGGTCCTTTTTCTTTTATAGCATCGTCGACAACTTTCTTCATATCATTATCATTATGTGCGCTTATATATTTTATACCAAACGCTGCAGCTATCTTTTCAAAACTTGGAAATGACAAATCTTTTGATTCTTCGCCTATTCCAACTTTTGTATGTTCGCTAAATAAATTATTTTGGGTAATCCTTATAGAGTGATATCCTTCATTATTAATTAAAAATATTTTTATAGGAAGTTTATTAGTAACTATAGTTTGAAGTTCTTGTAAGTTCATCATTATGCTTCCATCACCTTCAAGGCAGTAAGTTTCTTTTTTGCCATTTGAAATGCAAGCACCAATACTTGCTGGTAATCCATATCCCATAGACGCCGTGGCAGAATTGTTATGGAATCTTGTTCCTTTTTTTATATAGAAACTTTGACTTCCAGCAACGCAACATGCGCCATTTGATACTGCAGTGAGGCTACTTTCAGGAAGTGACCTGCTTAGGTAATCTATGAAGGCATAGACATTTACAAAATCTTTTTTCTTATTATATTTATCGGGTCCGACAACTTTGTATTTTTCTTTCCAGTTGTTGCAAGTTGTAAGCCAGTCGGGCTCGTAAAACTCGCCCCTACAATCCGGGCGGATGGTATCCGCCCCTACGGATAGGGCTTCTAAGAAAAGTTTTGCATCAGAGTGGATTGCAACATCGACATGGATAGTATGTTTCTTGAACTCTTCTTTGTCTATGTCGACCATTATTACTTTTGCATTTTTTGCCCAATCTTTATAGTTATATCCCACTTGTCTTATACTAAGTCTTGTGCCGATTGCAAGGATGACATCTGCATTTTCTACTGCGAAGTTTCCTGCCCTGTCACCCATATTGCCACCACGACCTACATAGAGTTTATTGTCTGTTTCTATCAAATCAATAGCATTCCAATATGTGACAACTGGTATGCCAAGTTTTTCTATTGCTCTCTTAAATACATCATACCCGCCACTTAGCCTTATACCATATCCTGCATATATAATTGGTCTCTTAGCATTTTTCAAAAGTTCCAAAACTTCATTTATTTTCTTTTCATCAAAATCACAAACTTCGTTTTCTGCAATATCATCTTTATTTTCTTTCGTACCTATGTATGACTTCAAATTATCTGTTTCAATTATTGCTGCTTGAAAATTTACTGGTATGTCAATCCACACCGGTCCCATTCTTCCATGTGTAGAAAGATAAAATGCTCTCTCAAGATGATATTTTATTTCATCTGGATTTTCTATCATCACAGCATACTTTGTCATGGTTTTTACAGTATCGACTATATCAAACTCCTGATCTCCAAGCGAACGAAGTGATGCACCGTACTTATTCTTCGCATAGACAATGCTCGTGTCATATCTAACCTGTCCACTTATTACTATCATAGGGAGAGAGTCGAGATATGCCGACGCTACACCATTAAGAGCATTTATTCCACCAGGTCCAGTAGTCACATTTACAAGCGCAGGTCTATTATTAAGTCTTGCATAAGCTTCTGCCGCTATACTGCAGGCTTGCTCGTGATGACAATATAATATGTTTAATCCATCTTTATGCCCAAATGAATCATTTAAATGCATAGCTCCACCACCCACAACTGTGAAACCATTACTTATATTATTTTTCACAACAAAATCTGCAACAAAGTCAGATAACTTCATCTTCATAATCCTAATTATATCATACTTCTCTATATACTAAAACACTATTTTTGACTTATGCGGTGGTTACTATTTTGAACAATAAATTCGGGCTTGCTAAATATAGCCCTATAAGATATAATTAAATGTTATGAAAACAATGTGTTTTTAGGGGTATTTTTATGGAAAAATCAATTAATTTAAAAGAATTATTTAAAGATAGTGACAAATATATAGGTAAGAAAGTTAATGTCACAGGCTGGATAAGAACCAATCGCGACTCTAAAACTTTTGGATTTATAGTGCTAAGCGATGGCACGACATTTAACACTCTTCAGGTAGTTTATGACGAAAAATTAACAAACTTTAGTGAGGTTGCAAAACTCAATGTTGGATGCGCTCTAAGAATTGGCGGAACCCTCGTAGCCACTCCAGAAGCAAAGCAAAAATTTGAACTTCATGCCGAAAATGTAACTGTTGAAGGTCCTTGTGACGAGACCTACCCTATACAGCCAAAGAAGCACACACTTGAATTTTTAAGAACTATCAATCACTTAAGGCCAAGAACCAATACTTTCCAAGCTGTATTTAGAGTTCGTTCTCTTCTTGCATTTGCAATTCATGACTTCTTCCAGAAAAATGATTTCATATATGTCCACACACCTATAATCACTGGTTCTGACTGTGAGGGTGCTGGGGAAATGTTCCAAGTTACAACTCTTGATTTAAAAAATGTAACAAAAGACAAAGATGGCAATATAGATTTTTCTCAAGATTTTTTCAATAAGCCAACAAATCTCACAGTAAGTGGACAGCTCTACGGTGAGACATTTGCTCAGGCATTTAAAAACATCTATACATTTGGTCCAACTTTTAGAGCCGAAAACTCAAATACTGCTCGTCACGCTGCTGAATTTTGGATGATAGAGCCAGAGATGGCATTTACAGACCTTGAAGGCAATATGGCTGTAGCAGAGAGAATGCTCAAATATGTAATCAAGTATGTTCTTGACAATGCTCCAGATGAAATGGAATTTTTTAATAAATTCTTTGACAATGAATTGCTTGATAGACTCAACCACGTAGTCAACTCTGATTTTGGTGTCATTACTTATACTGATGCTGTAAAAGAACTTGAAAAGCACAATGATAAATTTGAATATAAAGTTTCATGGGGTGCAGATTTACAGACCGAGCATGAAAAATATCTCACTGAAGTAATTTTTAAAAAGCCTGTATTTGTAACTCACTATCCTAAAGAAATAAAAGCATTCTACATGAAACTTGACCCAGATGGCAAGACTGTGGCAGCTGTCGACTGCTTAGTTCCTGGTATCGGAGAGATAATAGGTGGTTCACAGAGAGAGGACAATTACGAAGTGCTCGTCAAAAAAATGAAAGAGCAAAACTTAAATCTTGATGACTATGCTTTCTACCTTGACCTTAGAAAATATGGATCAACTGTTCACTCAGGTTTTGGTCTCGGTTTTGAAAGGCTTGTGATGTATGTGACAGGTGTTCAAAACATCCGCGATGCTATACCATACCCAAGAACTGTAGGAAACTGTGACATCTAATATGAAATTTATTCATGTATCAGACATACACATAGGAATGTCTCCTGACCCAACTATGTTTTGGTCAGAGGATAGAGCAAATGATATAAAAGAGACATTTTCTGATGTTATAACAAGATGTAAGGATGAAGGCGCTGACGTACTTCTTATTTCTGGTGACCTTTTTAACCATCAGCCGCTACGAGAAGAACTTGAATATGTAAATAATCTTTTTACTACAATTCCTAGAACACAGGTAGTGGTTATCGCTGGGAGTGCTGACCATATCAAGTCAAACTCTCCTATCCTAAATTTTAAATTTGCTGATAATGTATATTATTTTTTAGACAAGACAGACTTTTCATTTCAAGTTCTTAAGAAAACTATAATAGTACATGGTTTTTCATACTACTCTCTTGAAGATACTACTCCTATCATAAATTCAATCACTCCCGACAATGACAAAAATATACACATCTTACTTGCCTATGGTGGTGACTCAAATCACTCTCCTTTTGATATAAATAAGCTTGCAAACAAAAACTTTTCATATATAGCTCTTGGTTCAAAACACAACTTTACTAATTTAATAGATGGAAAGGCTTACTATGCAGGAAGCCCTGAGCCTCTTGATTCAAATGACTTAGGTGACCACGGCATCATAATAGGTGAAATCAACGAAAGCACAAAAAGAGTTCAAAACCTCAGATTTGAAAAAGTCGCTCGTGCATCTTACATACCTATAAATATCAAAATAAATGGCGCAAGCACTGAAGAAGATATAGTAGAAATAGTTGTAAGAGAGGTTATAAAGCTTGGTAGTAATAATATTTTTAAAATAAAAATCACAGGTCTTAGAAATCCAGACTTAGAATTAAGTCGTGATATGTTTAGTCAGAAAATTCGAATCTCTGATGTTACTGACAATACAACTCCAAAATATGATTTTGTAAAGCTATCAAGCGAACATCCTCAGGATATGATTGGAGCATTTATAAGAAAAATGACTAGTGCCAGTACTGAATTATCAGATATAGAAAAAAGAGCACTTTACCTCGGCACACATGCTCTTATAAAAACTATAGAAAAAAACGAAAACTAATGAAAATCACCAGTATAAATATAAATGGATACGGCAAATTCGCCAATAAAATCATCAACTTTGATGATGGTGTTAATGTCGTGTACGGAAATAATGAAGCTGGTAAAAGTACAACTCACACATTTATAAAATCCATGCTCTTTGGAATTAAAAAGAAAAAGAGCAAAGTCCAAGTTGATACATATTCAAAATACATGCCTTGGAATAAGGGAAGCAAGTACGAAGGAACACTATGTTTCAAACACAAAGACAAGGAATATCAGATTTATAGAGTTTTCGACAGCAATAACCCAATACTTGAAATTAGAGAGATAAGTGGCAAAGGAAAAATAGTCAATAATCCAGAAGTTTTTTTACATAGAGTATTGAACAATCTTACTATTGATTCATTTGACAACACTATAAGTATAGGGCAATTAAAATCTGCGCAAGACAAAACTATAGTCGACGAGCTCAAAAAATTCATTTCAAACTTAAATACTTCAGGTAATATGTCTATAAACACCTTATCTGCTATTAATTTCTTAAAACAGAGGAAAGACAACCTCAATATGAATATACGCTCTGATGCAACTATGCTTTATAACAAGCAGCTTGGCAACATAAGAAACATTGAAAAGGAACTTTCAAATAAAAACTACGAGAACAAACTTCCTGAAATACTTGAAAAAAAGTCAAGCGAGTCTAAAAAAATAGAGCGAAACGCTGAAGAAATTGAAAGTTTAAAACAAAGCATAATAGAGAAGCGAATCATACTTGAAAACTATGGATTCACTTCAAAAGATGATATAGAAACTCTCTCTACACAAACCAACAATATTTTCTTTGACTATAAGCCTATAATGAATAACAACAAACAGCTTGGTAAGTCAATTATAAATTTTACACTTATCGGTGCTGGCGTGTTCCTTGTCGTTCTAAGTTTTCTATTTTTAGTTGTCACCTACCCAGATGTTGCTACTATATTAAATGTAGACAATGTAAAATATTCTCTGATTGGCATCACGAGATTCATTGTGAATCTTCCATTCCATCCAATAATTCTTATTGCTTTACTTCTCTGCTTTGGTATCATTCTTATAATCGGCAACATACTATTACTATTTAGCAATTACCAAAATATGAGTAAGGCGAAAGAAATTAAGGATATCATAGTAGATATATTTAACCAACATATAAATGACGACGAAGTAACTGAAGAAAATATGCTATTATTTAAGAAGCATATCAGTTCTATGAAAAAACTTGCTAAATCAATAGATGACGCAGAAGCAAGAATTACACTACTCACAGAAGAAAACAACTTGCTTCTCAAAAATCAAGCCGAGTATTCCGACTCCATCAAATCTCAGCAGAGAATTCAATATGATGTAGAACAAAAATACAATGAATTATATACTTTAAAAGATGAAAATGAAAAATTGAAGCAAGAACTATCAAATAACGACCAGATAAAAAAAGAGATAGACAGTATAGACCTCGCAATTGAGACTTTGACAAGTCTATCAAATGAAATTCAAGTTATGTTTGGAACTCACCTCAATAAGTCGGTAAGTAACTATATAGACGCTCTCACAAACCACAAATACAATAGTTTAAATGTGGATAATGCATTAAATGTAACCATCAATTATGAAGACAAAGTAATAGATCTTGACAAGATAAGTACAGGAACTATGGATCAAATCTACCTCGCATTAAGACTTGCAATTTCTGACATAGTCTGCACTGGTCGCGAAAGATTGCCATTATTATTTGATGACTGCTTTGCAATGTATGACAATGGCAGACTTGAATCTACACTTAAATATATGTCTTCAAATATTAATTCTCAAATTATAATTTTTACTTGTCACACAAGAGAGCGGGCATTGTTATCACACAACCATATACCGTTTAATTCAATTGACATAGAAAACACATAAAAAGGGCGGATGATATCCGCCCCTACTCTATTTTTTTTGGATTTCTTCTAAGAGTTCACCAGTGTCATAAGAGAAGAAAAAATAATTTCCTATAGTATCAAAGCATGGTCCCAAAACCATAAGTCCATTTTCATCAAAGTAATATATCTTACCATCAATTTTAAAAAAACCATTTTTCCCTTCTATCATACCATCAGATGTGACAATCTTTAGTCTAATTCTATCTTTTAAATCATCTTGATCTAAAAAATATTTTTCAAATGTCAAATCAGTAATTGAAGAAGTATGTCTTATGAGTGTATATTCCTTCTCGTCTATAAAATTAGCCTCAGTCCCAGAATACATATATCCACTTGAAAATATATTTTTACTTGGTCCCTCATACTGCTTAGAAGTGTCGCCACTATAATCAAGTGACATATCAACAACTCTTCTATCGACTGCCGTAATTGTATCTGGGTCAATGGTCGACTCTGCAGTAGGCTTTTTTATTTCTTCAACTATTCTTCCCTTCTTATCAACAATTTGTTCAGCATATGAAATATTAATAGCCAAAACTGCAAACACCATCATTAAAATTATTATGTTATTTATATTTTTTTTCATATATATATCTTAGCAAAATATTGTGTATTTTATATGACTAAATTAACCAATCCAAACTCCATTTGCATCAACCGTATATCCATCAGGTGTCACACCGCCCTTAAGGAGTGTACCATCAGGATTAAAGTAAAAATATTTTCCAGCTATATTTTTCCAACCTCTTAACATCTTTCCCTGTTCAGCTGTCGCAGCTGTCTCTAAGAAGTATGTCTTTCCACTTACGTCATTTAACCAACCAACAACCATTTCACCTTTTCCATTAAAGAAATAGAAGTCAGAAACTACTGAAGCCTGACCTGCAGCATCAACTACATTGCTATTTATGCATGCCCAAGTATCTTTTGGCTCTACTATCTGTCCAAGTGCATCTGCTGCTTGTAAATGATATTTTCCATTTACATCGGTTGTCCAGTTAGTATTTATTAAATTATTCATAATAGTAGATGAACTAAAATTCATACCTATCGTTGTAGATATTATTCCTGTTGTTGCATCAGCGAAAACTGTCTCAACTATTCCTAGTGGAGATACTGTAGTCACAGGTTCAGCTGGCGCTAAAGGCTGTCCATTTGGAAG
>JAFXWR010000068.1 GCA_017542725.1 Lachnospiraceae bacterium
AATTTTTTTATAATTAAAAAGCATTAAATAATTTATTACACATAAATCACCTAATGCTTATTTACAAAGTTATCAAAGGTAGCTTCGCAATTGGCAAGTATAAATGTTGCCACTTATACTCATTGGTTAAAATTGGCTCTTGGTCAATAGTAACTCGCTAACATTAATGATTTTTTTTAATTAGGATATTTTATTCAGCTGGTTCAAACATATCTTTGCCAACTCCGCAGATTGGACATTTCCAATCATCTGGTAAATCAGCAAACTTTACTCCCTCAGCTGCTTCATCATACTTGTGTCCGCAAATTTTACACTTATAAACCATAACTTACCTCCCAATAATTAATTAATAATTCATTGCTCTTCTCTCAAAGAAACTCTTTGGATGTTTGCAAACTGGGCAAAGTTCAGGAGCATTTGCACCTACATGGATGTGTCCACAATTTCTACAAATCCACATCATCTGTCCATCACTTGCTTTAAATACTAAATCTTCTTTTAAGTTCTTTAATACTTTTAAATATCTTTCCTCATGCTTCTCTTCAATTTTGCCAACCATTGTAAACATAGCTGCTACTTCTTTGAATCCTTCTTCTTCAGCTTCTTTAGCCATTCTTGGATACATAGCAGTATGCTCTTCATGCTCACCCTCTGCAGCATGTGTAAGGTTTGTAGCAGTATCACCGATTCCGCCTAACTCTTTAAACCAAAGTTTTGCATGCTCTTTTTCATTTGCAGCTGCTTCTTCAAAAATTGCTGCTATCTGCTCATAACCTTCTTTTCTAGCAACACTTGCAAAGTAAGTATACTTATTTCTTGCTTGAGACTCACCAGCAAATGCTTCCATTAAGTTCTTCTCTGTTTTTGTTCCTGCGTATTTTGACATATTTACTCTCCTTTTATTTTGATAATTTCATTTTATTTACTGTCATATATTATAATACATTATTTAATATTTATCAATTTATAAATTACAATTATTTAAAAAATTATTTGAAAAATTTACATTTTTAACGAAAAAATGCCACATTTTGTGGCATTTTATCACTTTAAGCACTATTCTAATGCTTCATATTGAGCAGGAACTGGAGCTAAAACTCCTAAAAACTTGAAGTCCTTGTTTGTGTGATTGGTAACACCATGGCAGTCTCCAGCCTTATTAACAATCACATCACCTGCCTTTACCAAGGTATCCTTTCCAACTTCACAGTGGAACTGACCTTCACCTTCAAGTACATACCACACATCATCAGCATTTGGATGTCTGTGGCACTTTACAGATTGACCAGGTTTTACGACCCACACAACAGTTCCTGTCTTATCTGTTGCTGTAATAGCAGTTTTAAGTGCTGCCTCATTACTCTCCTTTAAATAATCTGCAACTTTGTAAATTCTGTTTTCCATTTTTATCTCCTTTCGGGCTCCGCAAGCGTTCGCCCCTACATTTGTATGGGCGAGTTCTACGAGCCCTCTTATTTTATTTTACTACATTGGAATTTTTTCAATACTTCTTGCTAATATACCGTTTACATATGCGATGAAAATTCCATAATTAGTAAATGGTTTCCCGGCATCAACTGCGCATTTCATACGATATAACATCTCTCTATCAGGTGTCATACAACCTCCGCAGTGTATTACCATTTTATATTTAGACAAATCTTCCGGAAACTCTGTTCCAGATGATGTCTCAATATTGATATTAGCACCAGTAAACTCTTTTAGCCATTTTGGTATCTTATATGTACCGATGTCATAACATTGTCTGTGATGTGTGCAACCTTCTGCAATAAGAACTGTGTCACCTTCTTTAAGAGTTTTCACTGCTTCTACGCCTTTAACAGCTGTGTTCAAGAAGCCTTTATATCGAGCGAGAAGTATAGAAAATGATGTGAGTGGAACATCTTTTGGCACTATACCATCAACAAATTTAAACACTTGACTATCAGTAATCACGAAATCTGGTTTCCTTCCAATAGTGTCAAGTACATTTTTAAGTTCTGTCTCTTTAGTAACTATACAATAGGCATCATGATTTAATATGTCTCTTATCATCTGTACTTGAGGCAAAATCATTCTTCCCTTTGGTGCTGACTCATCTATTGGTGTCACTAAGACTATAAAGTCATTTTTCTTTATAATATCTCTCGTAAGTGATTTGTTAGAATCATCTGGTCTAAGTTTACCTATAGTTTCTCTCAAATCGTTAATTCCAACTTTAGTTACTGCACTGACAAAAAGATAATTCTTTTTAGATATATCATCAAGTTTTGATTCTAATTCTTTTTTCTTGTTATCATCAATAAGGTCCAACTTGTTGAAAACTACTATATAGGGTATATTCTTATTTTTAAATATTTTTAATAGTTCTTCATCATAATTGTTGATACCTTCAACCGCAGAAACTACTAGCACAGCAATGTCTGACTTATTTAAAATCTTCTTTGCTCTATCAACTCTCTTTGCGCCCAAAAGCTTATCATCGTCATCAAAACCAGGAGTATCTATTATAACCACAGGTCCAAGCGGCAAAATCTCCATTGCCTTTTGTACCGGATCAGTTGTAGTTCCTTTTACATCTGACACAACTGCTATCTCTTGATTAGTTACTGCATTTACCACACTTGATTTACCAGCATTTCTACATCCAAAGAAACCAATGTGAATCCTATCAGCATTTGCGGTCTCATTTAAACTACCCATATAACCTCCTTTCATTGCGCTCGTAAAACTCGCGCCTACGTATGGTCGAGCTATGCGAGCCCCATTACTCTTTAAAATCCCCTCTAGTAACTACTACTTCATATCCTATATCTTCCATCTGCTTTCTCAAAGTTTCGATAGATGTCTTCGCATCCAAATCAACTCCGGCCTTGTTGTCATACAACAAATACTTTTTTCTCACGCTCATAGGTGAAA
>JAFXWR010000069.1 GCA_017542725.1 Lachnospiraceae bacterium
TTACAACAGAGAAATGCAACTGTAACAATGTGTCATTCAAAGAGTGAATCCTTGGACATTATTACTCGTTCCGCAGATATTGTAATAGTAGCTGCTGGGAAAATGCAGACATTTGGAAAAGAATATTTTGAACCGTGGCAAACAGTAATAGATGTAGGTATTCATTTTAATAGTGAAACACAGAAAATGTGTGGAGATGTTAAAGATGAAGTTTATGACTATGTAAAGGCGATAACGCCAGTACCAAAAGGATTAGGTAGTGTAACTACAAGTGTATTAGTAAATCAGTTTGTGCAGAGACTATATAAGGATTATGAGGAAACTTAACTGTAATGGATACTTTAAGTTTATATGACCAATATATACATAATATGATAGACTTATATAGTAATAAATATAAGGATTCTATTGCAATACAAGATAAGGTAACGCATATAATAAATTGTGGTAAAATTGCCCGTAAGATACAACCAAATAATGATTTATTGTATTTAGGTGCTTTGTTTCATGATATAGGTAGATTCATACAATATGATGAAATACAAACATTTGATGATAAACAAATATCACATTGTATTGTAGGCCAAAATTATTTTGATAAAGAAGTAAAAAGAGGTAATATACCTGATACAGATTGGAATGAGTATTTACGAAATGCAATTTGTTGGCATGAAACTGGATTATATAATATAGATGTAACGGAACAAGCTTTAAAAGAATTTGTGCAAAGTATAAGAGATATAGATGTAATAGAGAATGGATGTTTAGGCGTTAAAACATATATGGAAAGGGAAATACAAACAGACGCAAAGGGTTATAAGAAACAGCATCCAACATTAAATATGGCTTATATTAGACCACAATATATAGAGGATTACTTAGAGGGTAAAGTATTAGCAAAGGATTGTATAACTTATGCGGAGTATTTATTATTTGCAGCACATTTAACAGTACAAGCTTTAGTTAAATATCCGATTGCAAAAAGTATTATGACTGATGATTTAATGTCGTGGTATCATGATATGTTTTATAAGTATATGACATTAATAAATGCAGCGAAAGCTTATAAAAAATTGATGGAGGTATTGAAGTAATGGAAAATACAAAGAAGTTACATATGCAAACAGAGGAAAAAGAAAAAGGAGGTATATTGGGTATTATAAAATGGCTTTTAATTATAGTACTTGCTGTTGGCATACCGCTAGGTGTCGTAGAGGGTTTAGATAAGGCAGAAGAGCATAAGCGGGAGAGCATTATAGAATGTATGGACGAGGATTATCGTTTTGTGGTAGACGGTGTAGATTTTGATTTTGAAACTATTTACGATTTAGATGTATTTCTTCAGAATTATCATTTAGTAGAACAAGATGATACGCAAAAGGTACTTGTTTTTGAGCATAATACAAGGAGTTATTAAGTGTATGCGAGTTGTAGATAAGACAAAGAAAGCAAATATAAAATGCGAGCATTGTAAAGCGTATTACTATGATAAAGATAGAAATACAGAATATTGTAGAAATCCAAATAGTGAAAAGTATGGAATAGTGCATTATTGGAATAGATGTAAATGTTTTGATTGGAAGTAACGTATATTTAAATAGAGTTGCGAGGAATTCTTATGAATACAGAACTAGATAATAACAAAGATTGGGCTGATAAGATGTCAGATTTTGCAGATAAGCATCCTTTAAAGTTTATACTCATAGTAGTGCTTGTAGCTGTGATTTGTAGTATTCCTGTATATGGGGTATATTACTCTTTTGAAAAACAGAATGAACTTGTACGTATGGATATAGAACATTATATAGAGTCAGGCTATAAAATATCTTTAGATGGTGTGTATATGGATTCTGATGATATTGAGAATTTAGATGTTTTCTTGGATAATACTGTGTATTTAGGTGCAGATGATGTTAATGCTTGTCTGAAATTTAAGCATACTGATAGAAGTAAATAATATTAACAATAAAGCAAAATAATTTTTAATAGTAAATGCTTTACAAAGTAAACAGTTTGTGTTACATTTCTTTCTTGTACTGAAATTTATATTATTTTTGTGTCAATATATTTTTAGTTTAAGAAAGGAAGTGATTACATGACATTGTTGCGTAAAGTAGCTGACCATATATCAAATTTATTTAACATTGATGTTAATATAGATTGGTATGTTTTAGCAGATATGTATAAGTACAATGAAATTCAGTTGTAAGAAGAGTTAGAATACAATTCTAACTCTTTTTCTTTACAAAAAAAATCAATACTGCTATAATCAGTTTATTGTGAGGGTAAAGGAGGGAAGAATGTCTGCTGTACATGTTTTAGCAAGTTTAATAAAAACTATTGTTAGATTACGCAACAAGTCCCTATTTTCAGATGTAGAAATAACAAAATCTAGTATGCAACCATCAGAGAAGTTTGAACCTATAAAAGATAATAAGATAGAGCATACAGAGAAAGTTGAAACGAAAGATGATACGTTAGAGCGTATAGAAAAAGGGCGCATACATTTTATGGGATTACATAGTGAGCATGAAAACCAAGTGTATGTAATAATTTATGTAGATAATACAGTAGAGATTCATTGTTATACAGATGGTTATACTGCCGCTAATGGAAACTATGGCGGTAGATTTATGGCAGGTGGCTGTGTTTATGACTTTCCAATAGTAGTATCATTAGAATATTTAAATGTTGCAGCTTTTATTAGAGAACAAACATGGATAGGTGATGATTTTGACTCCCTCATATCAAGAGAAGAATTTGAAAAACAATTAAATGAATTGTATTATGAGGAATGAATATATAAGCTATTGGCATAGTGTTAATAGTTTTATATAGATTAAAGTTATAAGGAGAGAATATTATGAAAAAGAAGACATTGATAA
>JAFXWR010000070.1 GCA_017542725.1 Lachnospiraceae bacterium
TAGAGGGAGGCAAATAGTGATAATATTGTTATTCATACTGTGGATAATATTTAATGGCAGGATTACAGTTGAGATTGCTGTAATCGGTGTTGTTATTTCATTTGCAGTAACTATTTTTTGTAAAAAGTTTTTCTATCAAGAGAAAAGAAATACAAAACATATCATACAAGAAGATTTTATGACGGTTGCATATATTGGTGTTCTTGTGGTTGAGATAATTAAGGCAAATATTGCTGTATTAACTATCATGCTCAGCAACAAGATAGAGATAGAGCCATGTTTTTGCCATTTTAAAACTGATTTGAAAAATCCTATACATAGAATTCTTCTTGCAAACTCTATAACTCTTACTCCAGGAACTATAACTGTAGAGTTATCAGAGAATGGTGAATATAAGGTTCACTGCCTTGACAAGAGTTTTGCTGATGGAATGAATGACTCCATATTTGTAAAAATGCTTAGAAAGATGGAGGAATTATAATATGTCAGTAATTAATTTTCAAAATACGATTTTTGTCATATCAATGATAGTGTTGTCATTGTCTATAATTGCTATCTTTTTGAGAGCAATCATAGGTCCAAGAGTTGCTGATAGAATCATTTGTATAAATATGATTGGCACTAAGATAATCATATTTATTTGTATGATTGCAGGTTTCTTGAGAGAAGACTTTCTTATAGATGTAGCACTTGTATATGCTCTCATAAACTTTATCTCTATGGTAGTTCTTACATATGCTTACGGACATGCATATGAAAAGAGAGAACTTAATAAGAGAAAGGCAGAAGTAAAGAAAGTATTAAAAAAAGGAGAGAAAAAATAGTATGGATATATTGACGATTTTAAGACTTGCCATAGGAACTATACTTATATTTATTGGGCTCCTTATAATTGTTCTAGCAATAATTGGTATCTATAGACTTAACTATGTGCTAAATAGAATGCACGTGGCTGCAACTTGTGATACTCTTGGTATGCTCTTTATACTTGTGGGATTAGTATTTTTTGAAGGTATATCATTTACTACACTGAAATTAGTTTGTATCGTAGTATTCTTCTGGATTTCAAGTCCTATATGTAGTCACTTGATTGCAAAGATAGAAAGTCAAACTAATAAAAATATTAATAAAGAGTGCGGGGAGATGAAAATATGATTTATATCCAATATCTATTAGTAGCATTTTTAGTTATATGTGCTCTTTCGGTTTGTATAACAAATAATTTATTAGTATCACTAATTATTTTTACTGCTTATAGTTTGGTTATGTCAGTTATATGGCTATTCCTTGAGTCTCCTGACCTTGCCATAACTGAAGCTGCAGTTGGAGCTGGTATAACTAGTATATTATTTTTTATAACTCTCGTTAAGGTCAACAAAATGAATGAGGGGGATAATAGCAATGAATAGTTTTAAGGAAGCAATCACTTCGTTTGTAGACGGAACCCCAAAAGTAGAAAAAACTGTAGAAGTTAAAGAGAAGAGAGTATACAAGCATCATGAGAAGAGTTTAACTGAGAGACTCACTTCTATGATAGAGAAGGGTGAGAGTAAAGGTGCAAGAAATGCATATACTGTCATCGCAGTTATTATGGCGATAGTTATTATTGGTTGTCTCATATATACAGTATCATCACTTCCACCATTTGGCAATCCAAGTAACCCTGCAAATAATGAAGTGGTTAGAAAGTATATAATGGACGGAATACCTGACACAGGTGCTATAAATTTTGTAGCAGGAATGATTCTTGATTACAGAGCATTTGATACTTTAGGAGAGTCTACTGTTTTATTCATAGCAGCATCTACTGTCATAATACTTTTATTTAGAAAGAAAACTAAAGCAGAAGAGAAAGAAGAAAATATAGAGGAAGAAGTATTTGAAGATAAGCACGATGTGATACTTAGACATGGTGCACTATTACTTGTTCCATTTACACTTATATTTGGAATCTATGTTATTTTAAATGGTCACCTATCGCCTGGCGGAGGATTTTCAGGCGGCACTATTATGGGAGCTGCACTTATACTTTACAACCTTGCATTTGGTGACAAATCTACAAAGAAATTCTTTAATTTCAAAATTTATAAAGTTATAACAATCATAGCACTTAGTTTTTATGCAATCTCAAAAACTTATTCATTCTATACAGGTGCTAATCACATTCATTCAATAATACCAAATGGCATACCTGGAAATTTACTTAGTAGTGGACTCATACTTCCACTTAACATATGTGTAGGAATAGTTGTTGCCTGCACGATGTTTGGATTCTATTCTTTGTTTGATAGGGAGGAAATCTAATGTTTAGTGGACTTATAAATAATTTCTATGAGACGGCAGCAATTATCGTTTTTGGTATAGGTTTTGTCACATTGCTTCTCAATAGGAATATAATTAAGAAAATAATTGGTTTTAACTTTATGGATACTGCCATCTATCTTTTCCTTGCATCAAAAGGTTATATATCAGGTAGGATGGCACCTATCCTTTATAAAGAGACAACACCAACACTTACAAAATATATTAATCCAGTTCCAGCGGGACTCGTACTTACTGGTATCGTTGTATCTGTAAGTTTCACTGCATTCTTTTTAGCAATTGCAGTTAGACTTTATAGAGAGTACAACACTCTGGATTTACATGAGATAGTATCTATGATGAATAAAGAGGAGAATGAAGAGTAATGGATAAATATTATGTTATAAAAGATATAGTGCAGAATTTTCCTTTTATATCTATTATACTATCACTATTCACAGGAATTCTTTGCGCAGCAGTTAAACCTAAAAAAGCAATGGGTATATGCTTTTTTAATCTTATAGTGTGCTTTGTACTTTCACTAGCAACACTTATATACTGTATAAATAATGGTGACTACTATGTATATATGATGGGACATTTTCCAGCACCATTTGGAAATGAGATAAGAGTTGGAGTCCTTGAGGCATTGATGGCTACTTCATTTGCACTCGTTATGCTTCTATCATTACTTGGTGGACTTAAGCACATATTCCATGATGTATTACCTGAAAAGCAAAATTATTATTTCTTGATGATGGAGTTACTTTATACTTCACTCATAGCGCTTATTTATACAAACGACTTGTTCACAGCATATGTATTCGTAGAAATAAATACACTTACAGCTTGTGCTATAGTTATGCTTAAGCACGGTAAAGAGACATTGGTTGCTACAGCAAGATATCTCATGATGAGCTTACTTGGTTCAGGTCTCATAATGATAGGTATAAGCATATTGTATGACATAACTGGACATCTACTTATGTCAAATATAAAAGAATCTGTAGTAGCACTTGCAAGTGCAGGACAGTACAGACTTCCTATAGAAGTTGTGATTTGTCTTTTTGCTATAGGTCTTGGAATTAAGTCTGCGCTCTATCCGTTCCATTCTTGGCTACCTGATGCACACGGGTCATCAACATCTGGTTCATCAGCAGTTTTGTCAGGACTTGTCCTTAAAGCTTATATAATTTTACTCATAAAGATGGTATATAGAGTATTTAGTATAGAAGTAATAAGAGGATCAAAAGTTCTAGATATCTTATTTGTACTTGGTGTTCTCGCTATGACTATCGGTTCTATCAAAGCAATCAACTCAAGAGACTTGAAGAGAATGATTGCTTATTCATCAGTAGCACAAATTGGTTATATATATCTTGGAATTGGTCTTGGAAATGACGCAGGTATGATAGCAGCATGCTTCCAAATATTAGTTCACGCATTCACTAAGCCAATGCTCTTTAATACTGCAGGTGCATTTATGGATGAGGCACATGGCAGTAGAAAGTTTAAAGACTTGGTGGGAGCAGCAAGAAAGAATCTCTGGGCAGGAATTGGATTTGCTGTCGGAGCATTTTCTATGATAGGTATACCACTCTTTGGAGGATTCGTTGTAAAGTATAATCTTGCACTTGCAGCACTTCCTACAAATAGAGCAGTACTTGCACTTACAGCACTTGTTATTAGTACAGTATTAAATGCTATATATTATGTGCCAGCACTTATGGTTTTATTTAAGAAAACTAGCAATAGTTCTAAGATAAAAGTTTTTGCTGATAAGAATGATGTGCCATTTATATTATCAAATGGAGTATTTATAGTTTGCAATTTTGTTTTAGGAATCATGTCACCATTCTTTATCGCACTTATAACAATGGGATTAAATAAATTTGCTTAATATATAAATATACGAATAATATAATTTTAGGAGTAACAAATATGAAGGATTACATGCTTTTATTACCAATAGTATTTCCAGCTATAGCAGCGTTATTTACTTTGGTAATAAAGAAACAATTTTCAGACAGAGGTTTTAGAACAAAATATGTTGGAGTAGTACTTTTACTTACTCTAATCTTTAACTTCTATGCAATTTTGAATTTTAGAGGACTTACATTATTCTATCTGACTAGAAATTTACCAATCGAGTTTAGAGTGGATGGGATGACTATATTATTTAATAGTATAGTGACTATCATGTGGTTCTTAGCAGGAGTATTTTCATTTGAATACATGAAGCATGAGGAGAATAATGAAAGTTTCTACCTATTCTATTTGCTCACGGAGTCAGTACTCATAGCACTTGGCATGGCTTCAAACTTCATGACACTTTATTTGTTCTATGAGTTTATGACATTCTTGTCACTACCACTTGCACTTCACACAAGAACAAAAGAAGCTATCAGTGGTGGTCTTAAATATTTGTTCTACTCAGTCTTCGGTGCATCACTTGCACTCGTAGGATTCTTCTTTATGAATCAATATGGAGATATCACTTTCAGAGCTGGCGGAACTTTAATCGCAAGTAAGGTTTTAGGAAATGAAGCCCTTCTTAAAGTAATTTTCTTCTTGACTATATTAGGTTTCAGCGCAAAAGCTGGTATGTTCCCGCTTCATGGATGGTTGCCATCAGCTCACCCAGTAGCACCTGCACCTGCATCAGCAGTTTTGTCTGGTGTAATCACTAAGGCCGGTGTGCTTGCTATAATAAGAGTTATCTATTATCAAGTAGGTGTAAATTTCCTTCGTGGAACTTGGTTCAATATGCATTTATGACTTTGACACTCATAACAGTGTTTATGGGTTCTATGATGGCTTATAAAGAGCAGGTACTCAAGAAGAGACTTGCATATTCATCAGTCAGCCAAGTTTCCTATGTACTCTTTGGCCTTTCAACTATGACTCCAATCGGATTTGTTGGAGCATTACTACAAGTTGTATTCCACTCAATTGCAAAGAACCTTCTCTTTATGGGAGCAGGCGCAATTATATATAAAGAACACAAGACTATGGTTTCAGAACTTAAGGGTATAGGAAAGAATATGCCTATTACTATGTGGTGCTTCACAATAGGTGGCCTTGCACTTGTAGGTATACCACCACTTACTGGTTTTGTAAGCAAATGGTATCTAGCTCAAGGTTCACTTGTATCAGGTGTTCCAACGTTAAATTATGTAGGACCAATAATACTTCTAGCATCAGCGCTTTTGACAGCAGGATATTTAGTTACTATATCAATTAGTGCATTTATACCTGGTGCGGATTTTGATTATAAAAAAGTTAAGAATACAGAACCAAACATGTATATGTTATTCCCACTTGTATTACTCGCAGTAGCATGTTTCGTATGTGGTACATTCTCAACACCACTTATAAACTTCTTTACTAATATAGCTAGTACTATAATGTAATTAATAGGGGCTAGGAATAAATGATTGTTTTAGTAGGTATACTGCTTCCGATTGTAGCAGGATTATTAATACCAGCATTAAAACTAAATAATCAAGCAAGAAATGTATATGTTGTAGCTTCAGCACTCGCATCAAGCCTATTAGCATTTTATATTGCATTTGCAAGTGGATTTACAACATTTACATTACTACATCTTAATAGAATATTTTCGATCGGATTTAAGATAGACGGACTTTCAAAAATATTTTTACTAATAATAGCAACACTCTGGCCTATAGCAACTCTATATGCCACTGAGTATATGGAGCACGAAGAGAATCAAGATTCATTTTTTAGATATTATCTCATAGCTTTTGGCATAGCACTTGGACTCGCATTTAGCAAAAATGCTATTACTATGTATCTATTTTATGAATTACTTACTTTCTTGACATTGCCACTCATAATGCACGATTTTTATGAAAAGAAAGTTCAGTATGCTGGAAAAGTTTATTTGATAGTATCAGTTCTTGGAGCATCAATTGCTCTTATAGGGATAATTATTCTTACTTCTATAGTTCCAAGTGTAGAGTTTATAGACGGCGGAGTTTTAAAAGAAGTAGTTTATAAAAATAATGAGACACTATGTAATATAGCTTATATACTTTGCTTTATAGGATTTGGTGTAAAAGCAGCTATAATTCCATTTACTTACTGGTTACCAACTTGTGGTGTAGCACCAACTCCAGTATCAGCGCTTTTACATGCTGTTGCTGTAGTTAAGGCTGGTGTATTTGCAATTATGAGAGTTACTTTTTATCTTTTTGGAAGCGCAAACCTATATGGTTCACTTGCACAAAAGATAACTATGGTAATCGCAATTATAACTATAGTTTATGGATCTATAATGGCAGTCAAGGATAGACAGATTAAAAGAAGACTTGCATATAGTACTGCAAGCAATCTTTCATATATATTATTTGCAGTAACACTTATGACAAAATCTGGTTTTGAAGCAGGTATGACTCATATGATGTTTCACGCGATTATAAAGATAAATTTATTCTTTATAGCTGGAGCAATAATAATATATTCGCATAAAGAATTTGTTGATGATATGGAAGGTATCGCAAAAAAGTTGCCAGTTGCAATGTTTACATTTTTGATAGCATCACTTGCAATGGTTGGTATACCATTAACCTGTGGATTTGTAAGCAAGTATGAATTAATTACAGCGGCAATAGAAGCAGATAGTCATATGGCATTTATTGGGATAGTTGCCATAATCATTTCCTCAATTTTAACTTTAGTTTATTTATTTAGTATAGTAATACCAGCATATATACCTGGGACAGACTTTAGTGATAAAGAGATAGAAGATGTACATGCACCAGGTAAGATCATGAAATTTGTATTTGTATTAATAACTATAATGATAATATATTTCGGCGTCAATTCCGCTCCACTGCTTAACTTTATAGAGTCAGTGGCGAGTGGAATAGCTTAGGAGGCACTGTGAAAGGATCAGTTTTATTATTCTTAGTACTTTTTCCAATTGTAGGAGCATTTATATCTTACTTGATTGGAAGAAAGAACAAAACTTTAAGAGACTATTTTGCTGCACTTGTATGCATCATAGATTTACTTGTGATGATATCTTTATTTGTAAGAGCGGCAAACGGAGAAGTAATACATTATTATGTATATAACATCTGTGGTCAATATTTGCATCTTGAGTTAGATGGATTTAGAGCAATATATGGAACTATTTGTGCATTTATGTGGTCTATGACTTCACTTTTCTCACACGAGTATTTCCATCACTATAGAAATAGAAATAGATATTATTTCTTCTTGCTTTTGACATTTGCTGGCACCATGGGTGTATTTTTATCAGGAAACCTTTTCACTACATTTATATTTTTCGAGCTCATGTCTATGGCATCATATGTAATGGTTGTTCATGATGAGAAGCCTGCTGCTATGAGAGCAGGAGATACATACCTTATGATAGCAGTTCTCGGTGGTATGGTTATGCTCATGGGATTATTCCTTATGTCAAATGCAGTAGGAACTCTTGAAATAGATGAATTGCATGAAGCGGTAACATCTTATCTTGAAGATGGTGGAAGTTTAAAAATCATATGGGCTTCTGCAATGTGCATGTTATTTGGCTTTGGAGCTAAGGCTGGTATGTTCCCAGTTCACATTTGGCTTCCTAAAGCTCACCCTGTAGCACCAGCTCCAGCATCAGCACTTCTTTCTGGTATACTTACAAAATCAGGTGTATATGGAATCTTAATTATCACTTCAAGAATATTCTTATATGATCCTACTTATGGAAAATTAATACTTGGCATTGGTACTATCACTATGTTTTTAGGTGCGTTCCTTGCACTATTCTCTATAGATTTAAAAAGAACACTAGCTTGTTCTTCAATGTCACAAATTGGATTTATATTAGTTGCTTGTGGTATGCAAGCATTACTTGGACATCACAATGCATATGCAGTTCGTGGTGCACTTCTTCACATGGTAAATCACTCAGTATTTAAATTAATTCTCTTTATGGTTGCCGGTGCTGTGTACATGAATTTACATAAGCTTAACTTAAATGACATAAGAGGATTTGGAAGAGGAAAGTGGTTCTTAAATTTTGCGTATCTTATGGGCTACATTGGTATCGCAGGTGTGCCACTTTGGAGTGGATATGTATCAAAGACTTTAATTCACGATGCTATACTACATTATCTTCACGAACTTCATCACGAAGGAATTCATGGTTTTTGGCAATATGATATCTATAGTATAGTAGAATGGATATTCACTATTTCTGGTGGACTTACATTTGCTTATATGACAAAATTATATATTTCTGTTTTCTGGGAAAAGAATGTAGATGCATCTGTTCAAAAGAAATATGATGACATGAATAAGACTTATATTAGTCCACTTTCAAAATTTGCTATTGGACTATCAGCACTCATACCACCAATCTTTGGATTTACTTCTACAATTATGGATAGAGTAAATAAATATAATTTAGGTCTCATGGATAAACTTGCAGATGTCGGTGAGACATTTATGACTGAAGGCGGACATGCATTCGAGCATGCTGATAAGTTCCTTGATATATTTAGCATGGATTGTCTTATAGGTGCTGGCAAGTCACTTATAATTGGTGCACTAGTATACTTACTATTTATAAGAACACTTCTTATGAGAACAGAAAATGGCAAGAGAGTATATGTAAATGTATGGCCAGCTTGGCTTGACCTTGAGGATTCATTCTATAGACCAGTTATCATGGTAGGACTTGTAAATTTATGTGGATTTATTTGTTCTATATTTGACAACTTTACAACTTTCATTACACCAAAAATTATATTTATACTTTCATTTATATTTAGAATTTGTGATAAATTAGTTGATGGAATTGTAGCTGTTTTAAGATCGACATTATTTATAGCTATCAATACTATAAAAACTGGTGATGCATTTGCGGTATTAAATGTTGAGTCAGATAGCTCAAAGGCTGTAAAAACTGTCACTGATAGTTTGTCTGTAAGTTTGTTATTATTTTGCCTAGGCTTATGCATAGCACTTATTTATCTCGTAGTGCTCAATGGTTAGTCTCGGCATTTAATATAAAAATTTAAAGTTTAGGGAGGACTTTAAAATGGATCAAAAAGTTAAAAATGCTAGAATACTTTTTAAAGTATTAGCATTATTTACACTCATGTTTTTTGCTATGTCCGTAGCATATGGTGTCATGAACAACCAAGTAGCTGACATAATACCTGGTTGGATTAGAATTTTAAAGACACCAGCTCAATGTACACAAGACATGTATGGAGTAAGTGTAGTTGGAACTTATTTCAATATGGCTATGTGTTGTTTACTTATGCTTATCTATATCGTTTGTTGTGGAGGTATGGATAGCGTAAACAGTGGAACAGTAGCAGCATTTTTCTTAACTGTTGGTTTCTCTTCTTGGGGTATGAATGTTATGAATATGCTTCCACTTATGATTGGTATGCAAGTATATGCAGCACTTAAGAAGAAGACACCAGCTTCTATGATGAACCTTGGTATCTTTTCTACTGCAATTGCACCTATTATGTCAGAAGTAGTTCTTAGATGGCCAGGATACACAGCACCAGGAGTAGAAGGTTCTACAGGTGTTGCTGCTATGAGCAATTTACCAATTCACCCAGGTGGATTTGTAGTTGCATTTATCATTGCTATCTTATTCTGCTGTTTCTACCCAGCACTTTGTGCTAAGGCTCCAAACTTCCACTTTGGTTGTGATTTATTTAACGCTGGACCTCCAGCTGGTTTCCTTTGCTTGATGACAATTGGTTTCTTATTTAAGGTTACTAATGTGCCACTTCCATCAAATGGTCCTGGACAATCACAAGTAGAAATCTTTGGATTCGTATTAGTTTCATATTTAATTGTATTTGCAATTTGCTTTATCTTAGGTATGATGCTTGATAAAGATGCACTTGCTAACTATGGCAAGCTCATCAAAGATTCAGGACATGGAGCAGATTTCGTAGAGAAGTATGGTATCGGTGCTACTCTTGTAAACTTTGCAGTTTATGGAGTATTCATTCTTGCATTCTATACTGTTATGAAGTTTTGCTTTGGTGCTAAATTTAGCGGACCTATCGCAGGTGTAGTATGGTGTGCATATACTTGGGTTGCAGCTGGTGCTCATCCAGGAAATGTATTACCAATAGGTATTGGATATGTACTTATATCTTTAGTATCTACAAAGCTTTGCCCAGCTTTAGGCATTGGTGCAGAAGCAGGAAGACTTGGTATGTCAACAGTTGGTATACTTATTGCATTCTCATATGCTACTGGTATGGCTCCAATTTCTGGAAAGTATGGTGTTATCTGGGGAATCATCGCTGGTATGATGCACTTTGCTATAGTTACTCTTATACCACTTCAATATGACTTCTTTAATTTCTATAATGGAGGATTTACTGCAGGTGTAGTATCATTTGTATTAATTCCATTTATAGAGCACTGGTGGCCAGCAAAGGCTGAAACAAAATAGTTTTATATGTAATATATATGTACGTCGAGTTGATTCAATCGAAGTACTTATAATAAATAGTGTTTTTCCGATGTTGCTAATCTAAAAGCATAGCTCATGATAGCAATACGATAGGGGTGCATTGGAAACGAGGTACCCTCCCGCCTCCGAAAAGGAATGACACTGTATAAAAAATAGGCACTTTCAAAAAGAAAGTCCCAAAGGAGGAAATGATGAAATTAAAAATCAACGGCAGAGAATACGAAGTTGAAAAAGGCGTCAGAGTTTTTAAAGCTGCCAAGGATCTAGGAATTGATATTCCTAATTTTACCATTGATGAGAATTGTCATTTCAATGCAGCTTTTGATGAACCAGAAGATTATGAGTATTCATTAAAAGACATGTGTGTAGTTGAAATTAATGGTAAGCTTGTTCGTTCTTATGAAGTTGAAGTAGAAGATGGAATGGACATCTGGACTGATAGTCCAAAATGTAAGGAAAGAAGAAAAGAAATTTTAGGAAAGGTTGTATCTTTCCACCCACTTGATTGTGTAAACTGTGTAAAACTTGGAGATTGTAAGTTACAGAAATATTGTGAGATGTATGGTGTCAAAGAGGGAACTGAAAAAGTTTCTTATATCAAGAGACCAAAAGACATGTCAAATAGATTCTATTTCCAAGAGTTTGACAAGTGTATCAGATGCGGAAGATGTGTAAAGGTATGTAAAGACAAAGTTGGCGTAGAAGCACTTGAGATGGTACAAGATGGCAAGATGAGATATGTTGTACCAAATTTAGATGCTAAACTTTGGAAAGAGAGAATTGGCAAAGATAGTCCATCAGGCAAAGAAAAAGTAATGGCTATAATAGATGGAAAGGTATCAATGGCAGACAGCACTCGTTGTGTATCATGTGGTAACTGTGTATCTGTATGTCCAGTTGGTGCTATCATGCCAAAGGCACAAAATAACTTCAGAGCTTGGGAAACAAAGAAAGTCGTAACTACTTGTACATATTGTGGTGTTGGATGCCAGATAGAGTATTCTGTAAGAGATGGAAAAATTGTTGACGCAAAGCCAGCAAATGGACCATCAAACGAAGCACTCCTTTGTGTAAAAGGAAAATTCGGATATGACTTTATAAATCATAAGGATAGATTAAAACATCCTATGATTAGAAAGAACGGAAAACTTGTTGAATCAACTTGGGAAGAAGCTCTTGATCTTGCTGCAAGTAAGATTAAGGAAGCTAGAGACAACTTCGGACCAGATTCAGTTGCAGGTTTCTCATCAGCTAGAACAATAAATGAGGATAATTATTTATTCCAAAAGATGCTTAGAGCAGCAGTTGGCACAAATAATGTTGACCACTGCGCCCGTCTCTGACATAGCTCAACAGTTGCAGGTTTAGCAACTACACTTGGTAGCGGTGCCATGACAAATACCGTAACAGGAATTAAGAAGGCAGATGTAATATTTGTAACAGGTTCAAATACTACAGAAGCTCACCCAGTAATGGGTATGTATGTGAGACAAGCAAAGAAGGAAGGAAAGAAACTTATCGTAGCTGACCCAGTTAGAATTCCTCTTGCTGAGATAGCAGACATATATCTTCAAATCACTCCAGGTACATCAGTAGCATTATCAAATGGTATGTTAAATGTTATCTTTGAAGAAGGACTTGAAGATAAGGAATATATAAAAGAGCACACTGAGGGTATAGAAGAATTAAAAGCAATGGTTAAGAAATATACTCCAGAGTATGCAGGAAAGATATGTGGAGTTAATCCAGATGACATAAGAGCAGCAGCAAGAATGTATGCAAGCTCACACAAGTCATATATAGCATATGCTATGGGTATCACTCAACACATCAATGGTACTGACAACGTTATGAGTTTAAGTAACCTTGCTCTTTGCACAGGTAACTTTGGTCGTGAAGGTTGTGGTGTAAACCCTCTTCGTGGACAAAATAACGTTCAAGGCGCTTGTGATATGGGTGCTCTTCCTACAGATTACCCAGCATATCAAAAAGTATTTAATCCAGAAGTTCAAGCTAAGTTTGAAGCTGCTTGGGGAGTAAAACTTAACCCAAATAAGGGACTTACAGTTACTAAGACTATACCAGCTATACTTGAAGATAAGGTTAAAGTACTTTATGTAATGGGTGAGAATCCAGCTGTTTCAGATCCAGATTCACACCACGTTGCACATGCTCTTGAGAAAGCATTCTTGATACAACAAGATATTTTCTTAAATGAAACTTCAGAATATGCAGATATTGTATTCCCAGTTAAAGCATTTGCTGAGAAGGATGGAACTTTCAGTAATACTGAAAGAAGAGTTCAAAGAATTAGACAATTAGCAGCTCCAAAAGGAGAATCAAAAGATGACTGGTGGATTATAATGGAAATCATGAATAGACTTGGTTACAAGTGCCATTATGATAAAGCAGAAGATATATTCAATGAACTTAGAAAAGTTACACCATCTTATGCTGGTATGACTTATGCAAGACTTGAAGGACAAGGATTACACTGGCCATGCCCAACTGAGGATCATCCAGGAACTCCAATTCTTCATACAAATGGACCTATCAGAAATAAAGGTGTAGGACTTCTTAAAGCAATTGAATGGATTGAGTCTCCAGAAAGACAAGATAAGAAGTACCCATTCACACTCATCACTGCACGTATCCTTTACCATTATCATACAAGAACTATGACTGATAGAACTCGTGCTATACACTTCACAGCACCAAGAAATTGGATTGAAGTGAACAAAGATGATGCTATGGAGATGAAACTTAAAAATGGAGACTGGGTAAAAGTTACATCTAAGAGAGGTTCTACAGAAGTTGAGGTTAGAGTTGTAGATACTCTTGAGCCTGGCGTAATGTGGATGCCATTCCACTATGCAGATGGTGCTAACAACTTATCTGATGCTGAGACACTTGATCCAGTATGTAGCATACCTGGATATAAGGTTATAGGTGTTAAGGTTGAGAAGGTAAGCGGAGGAGAATCTAAGAAGCTTACTGAAGAAGTTAACAATGAAGAAGTTGCGTACTATGAAAATGAAGATCCATCAAGGATCCGTTATAAAGAAGCAGCTGCTGAGAAATTATTAGCAGGGAAAGGAGAATAACTATGAGGGAAATTTATGGTGGTCAATTAGATGAGAATGTTAGAGTTGTCATTGATGGTCAAGTTGTTCTTTGCCCTGAGAACTCTACAATTTTAGAAGCAGCAAAGATGGCAAATATTGAGATTCCAACTCTTTGCTATTTAAAAGGTTTAACTCCAACTGGAGAATGTGGTATGTGTGTAGTTGAAATTACATATCCAGATGGAAAGAAGAAGATAGGAAGATCATGTCGTCTTAAAGCAAAAGATGGTATAGAGGTTGTTACTCATTCTGAAGAATTAACTAAACTTCGTGAGAAAGCAATCAAAACTATACTTGACAAGCACCCAAATGATTGTCTTACTTGTCAAAAGACAAACGGAAATTGTCATTTACAAGAAGTTACACACTTATTTGGTATAAATCCAGAAGAGAGAAAGGTACCAAAACGTACTCTTGATGAGACTAGTGTTGCATTCACTCGTGATATGAGTAAGTGTATCGCTTGTGGACGTTGTGTAACTGTATGTAATGATGTTCAAAAGATAAAGATCTATGAGATGTATACTGATCCAAAGACTGGAGACAGATATCAAAGAGTAAAAGGCGGAAAGATGCTTTCTGATACTAATTGTATCAACTGTGGACAATGTGTAAAGGTATGTCCGGTTGCAGCTCTTACTGAGAAGGATAGCATTAAGGATGCAATTGCAGCTATTGATGATCCAAGTGTAACAATTGTATGGGAAATGGCACCAGCTATTCAAAATACTTTAGGTGAAGAATTTGGACTCCCTACAGGTTCTGATGTGACTAGAAAAATAGCAGCAGCTATGAAAGCTCTCGGTGGCTATGCATATACAACTGATTTCTCAGCAGATTTAACTATCATGGAAGAAGGCACAGAGTTTATTGACAGAGTTTCAAATGGTGGAGTTCTTCCTATGATGACATCATGCTGCCCAGGTTGGATAAGATACATGGAGTATAACTATCCAGATCAATTAGATCACTTATCATCATGCAAATCACCACAACAAATGTTTGGTGCACTTGTAAAGAATTATCTTCCAAAGAAGATTGGCGTAGATGCAAAGAAGATTTGTCACATTTCTATCATGCCATGTACTGCTAAGAAGTTTGAGAGAAGCAGAGAAGAGATGGGTGGCGATTATGGTAAGGATGTAGATATAGTTCTTACTACAAGAGAAGCAGCAAAACTCTTCAAGTTTAAAGGAATAGATCTCGCTACTATTAAAGAGGACGATTTTGATTCACTTATGGGATGCGGAACTGGTGCAGCAAGAATCTTCTCTACTACTGGTGGAGTTATGGAAGCAGCTCTTAGAACTGTTGTATGGAAACTTACAAATGGTAAGATTGATACAATCGACTATGTAGCAGCACGTGGATATAAAGGTGTTAAAGAAGCAACACTTAATGTAAACGGTATGGATGTTAAGATAGCCGTAGTTAATGGTATAGGAAATGTAAAACCAGTTATGGATGATGTTCGTGCAGGAAAATCACCTTATCACTTTATAGAAGTTATGGCATGCCCTGGCGGATGTGTAAATGGTGGTGGTGCACCACTCGTTTCTGATCCATCACTTGTAGGTGTTCGTACTGACAAAACATATGAGTCAGATAAGAACAATAAGATTAGAAGATCTCATGAGAATCCAGAGATTCAAGCAATATATGCAGATTATTTGAAAGAACCATGTGGACACATTTCACACCATATCTTACACACAACTTATACTGATAGAAGTAAAACTGTTAAAAAGTAAACTTATTCTCGGCTTTTCAATTATGGAAAGCCGAGGTTTAAAAAAAACTTGTAGTTTGAAATTTTAAACTGAAAGGAGAATATCATGTATAAGATAACTGATAGATGTGTAAAATGTGGAGCATGTGATAGTGAGTGCCCAAATGGCGCAATCGTGGAGAAGGAGAAGCAATTTGACATAGATTACTATAAATGTGTTGAATGTGGAAACTGCTACGATGTATGCCCAAATAGCGCAATAGATGAGGCATAATAATTTCGAAACCAAACTTGGTAATAATTTTGTAAAAATATTAAAAAAAGGAGAACAAATATGTACGAAGTTTATGGCGGACAACTAGATGAGAACATTAGAGTGATCATCGACGGAAAAACTGTTTTTTGCCCACAGGGCAGCAGTATCTTAGAGGCAGCAAAACTCGCAGGTATTGAAATCCCAACCCTTTGTTATTTAAAGGGATTAACTCCTACTGGAATGTGTGGAGTATGTGCAGTTGAAATTGAAAATGAAGACGGCACAAGAAAAATTCGTAGAGCTTGTAGATATCGTGCTAAAGATGGCATGGTTATCTATACTAACTCTAAGAACATTGACAAGTATCGTCAAGAGAGAATGGAAAAGCTTCTTGCTATCCACCCTCAAGATTGCTTAACTTGTCACAAGTCAAACGGAAATTGTAAGTTCCAAAAAGTTGCAAATAACTTTGCAGATCGTTACAATTTAGTTGTTGAGTCAGTAAAAGTTCCAAAGAGAGGAACTGATGATTCAAGCCCTGCTTTCGTAAGAGAGATGGAGAAGTGTATCGCATGTGGACGTTGTGTTAATGTATGTAATGATGTTCAAAAGATAAGAATTTATGAGATGTACACTGACACAAAAACTGGCGATAAGTATTGCAGAATTAAAGGTGGACACAAATTATCTGAAACAAATTGTATCAACTGTGGACAATGTGTAAAGGTATGTCCAGTTGGTGCACTCACAGAGAAGAATGGTATCGTTGATGCATTAAATGCTATTGATGATCCAAACTTAACAGTTGTTTGGTCTATGGCTCCAGCCATTCAAAATACTTTAGGTGAAGAGTTTGGTCTTCCAACAGGAACAGATGTTACAAGAAAGATAGCAGCAGCTATGAAGAGAGTTGGAGCTTATGCTTATACAACTGATTTCTCAGCTGACTTAACTATCATGGAAGAGGGAACAGAGTTCATCGGTAGAGTTACAAATGGTGGAACATTACCAATGCTTACATCATGTTGTCCAGGTTGGATAAGATACATGGAGTATAATTATCCAGATCAATTAGAACACTTATCATCATGCAAATCACCACAACAAATGTTTGGTGCACTTGTAAAGAATTATCTTCCAAAGAAGATAAATGTTGATGCTAAGAAGATTTATCATATTTCTATCATGCCATGTACTGCAAAGAAGTTTGAGTGTCAAAGACCAGAGATGGGCGGAGATTATGGCAAAGATGTAGATGTAGTTCTTACTACAAGAGAGGTTGCTAAACTCTTCAAGATGAGAGGAATTGACCTTGCTACTATTGAGGAAGAGGACTTTGATTCACTTATGGGTGTAGGAACTGGTGCAGGAAGAATCTTCTCTACTACTGGTGGAGTTATGGAAGCAGCTCTTAGAACTGTTGTATGGAAACTTACAAATGGTAAGATTGATACTATTGATTATGAAGCAGCTCGTGGATATAAGGGTGTTAAAGAGGCAACTCTCAACATCAATGGTATGGACGTAAAGGTTGCTGTTGTAAATGGTATCGGAAATGTAAAACCAGTTATGGATGATGTTCGTGCTGGAAAATCACCTTACCACTTCATCGAAGTTATGGCTTGCCCAGGCGGATGCTTAAACGGTGGTGGTGCACCACTTACATCTGAACCATCTATGATCGGTGTTCGTATGGATAAGACTTATGAGTCTGATAGAAACAACAAGATCAGAAGATCTCATGAGAACCCAGAGATAACTGCTATTTACAAAGATTATCTCGAAGAGCCATGTGGACATATTTCACACCATATCTTACACACAACTTATACAGATAGAAGTAAGACTGTAAAACATTAATATTTGCTGAAAGGAGAATATTTATGTATAAGATAACAGATAGATGTGTTAAGTGTGGCGCTTGTGATAGTGAGTGCCCAAATGGCGCAATCGTAGAGAAGGAGAAACAATTTGACATAGATTATTATAAATGTGTTGAATGTGGAAACTGCTACGATGTATGCCCAAATAGTGCTATAGACGAGCAATAGTAGGGGCGTAGGAGCCCTTGTGGGGGACGACATCCTGTCGTCCCTTTTTTATTGCTAATAAATATATTCTTGATTTTGCCATACTAAAATGCTACAATACCGTATATCTCGCGAAAGAATAACGCTAAACTTAAAGGAGTATTATGAAAGTAATTGATGTAGCAGATGCAGTAGGTACAGTATTATGCCATGACATAACTCAAATAATACCTGGTCAATATAAAGGTGCAAAATTCAAAAAAGGACATATTATAAAAGAGGAAGACATACCAATTCTTCTTTCTATGGGTAAAAAACACCTATATGTGTATGAAACTGGTGAAAATATGCTTCATGAGAATGAAGCAGCTCTTTGTCTTCGCGACATGTGTATAAGCGATTATATGACAGAAAGCGAGATAAGAGAAGGCAAAATTGAATTAATGAGCACAATACGAGGATTTTTAAAAGTTGACAGAGACAGACTTATGAAGATTAATTCTCAAGATGAGTTAATGATTGCTACTCTTAAAGATGGAGATGTTGATGAGGGTAAAAAGATAGCTGGCATGAGAGTTATACCGCTTGTCATAGAGAAAGAAAAACTAGAGAATGCAAAAAAACTTATTGGAGATGAGCCACTTCTAAAAATTTATCCTTATAAAATCAAAAATTTCGGGATGGTTGTGACAGGTTCTGAAGTCTATAATAAGATTATAGATGATAAGTTTTCGCCAGTAGTTGAAAATAAACTACTAAAATATGGTGTATCGCTTGTTGAAAAGATTTACTGTGATGATGACAAGAAGATGATAGTAGATGCTATAAATAAACTTAGAGATAAAAATGTCGATATGATAATTTGTACTGGTGGTATGTCGGTAGACCCAGATGACATGACGCCTGGTTCTATAATAGAAAGCGGAGCACATGTAGTAAGTTATGGTTCTCCAATTTTACCCGGTGCTATGATGCTCATAGGATATTTTGATAATGATGTTCCTATAATGGGGCTTCCTGGATGTGCTATGTATGCTGCAGCCACTGCATTTGATGTTATGCTGCCAAAAGTTCTCGCGAAAATCAAGTGGACTAAGGGAGAAATTGCAGAACTTGGATATGGAGGACTTTGTCAAAATTGTAAAGTTTGCCATTTCCCAAATTGTAATTTTGGCAATTGATATTGACAATTTAATTTAAAGTGCTAAAATATATATATAATTGATTTAATGTTGCGAGCTACTTAAACCCTATGGGTTTAAGTAGCCAATGAGTGCAGATAGCAATGTCTGCGCTTGCCTTTTGCGAAGTAGCATTAATTGTTTTTTACATATAAGTTTGAATAAAGCAACATTAGATGATTTATGTATATATTTCATTTAATGTTTTTTTATTACATATTATTTATTTATAGGAGGAAATAACTATGAAATTAAGTGCTAGAAATCAATTTAAAGGAAAGGTTGTAGAGATTAAGGAAGGAGCAGTAAATGGGACTGTAAAAATCGACATCGGTGGTGGCAATGTGATTAGTTCTGTAATTACTATGGCTTCAATTAAGGAATTAGGACTTGCAGTTGGTAAGGAAGCATATGCAGTAATTAAAGCATCTTCAGTTATGGTTGGAGTAGATTAAGCAATAATTGTAAGAATGAAAGGAAGGTTGTAGCAATGGCTCTAAAAGATATACATCAAAGCGTTGTATTAAACGATAATATAGATGTATATTTTGATGTGAATGTTTCTGAAAGTGAAAAAGAGAAAGATTTAAACACTAGTAAATATTTAAAAGAAATCAAAGAAAACAATAGTAGAAGCATAGTGGTAGGATTATTTATCATTGTGCTTCTATTTTTTATAATTCTTATATCTTTTAATGTCGGTAGATATGCAGTAAGTATTGATCAAGTTGTAAAAATATTATTTAAAGATATTTTCCATTTTGAAAAGACCTGGGAAGATGTATATGAAACTATAGTTTGGAATGTGCGAATGCCAAGAATAATTGCCGCATTACTTGTAGGTGCATCTCTTTCTGTGGCAGGAGCCACATATCAGGGTCTATTTAGAAACCCCATGGTGTCACCTGATATTTTAGGTGCTTCAGCAGGAGCAAGTGTAGGAGCTTGCCTTATGATGCTACTTAAACAAAATGGGGTTACAATTCAAATAGCTGCATTTGCATTTGGCTTACTTGCCGTGTCACTCACTTATAGTTTAAGTAAAGCGATTAGTAAAAGTGCAGATATGGTATTGATGCTTGTGCTATGCGGTCTTATAGTATCAACATTATTCCAGGCATTTGTATCTATAATCAAGTATGTTGCCGATACTGATTTATTGTTACCTGAAATTACATATTGGCTTATGGGAAGTATTGCAAAAGTCACCTATAAAGATCTAATGTTCTTTATGATACCATTTATTTTGGGAGTTGTGCCCATAATGATGATAAGGTGGCAGTTGAACGTCATGTCATTTGGAGAAGATGAAGCAAAAGCCATGGGTGTCAATGTAAGTTTGATAAGACTTATTTGTATTATATGTTCAACTCTTTTAACAGCTGGAGTTGTGTCAATTGCAGGAACAGTGGGATGGGTTGGACTTATGATACCTCACTTGGTTAGATTTATGGTGGGACCTAATAATGGAAAACTTCTTCCAATATCATTTCTAACTGGATCGCTTTTTATGCTTATCGTAGATGATGTCTGCAGGTCAGCACTTGCATATGAGATACCATTAGGTGTGTTAACCTCGCTTATTGGTGCACCATTTTTTATTTTGATTTTGTATAAACATAAAGGTAATTAAATGGAATTAAGAATTGAAAATGGAATATGTGGTTATAAAAATGTTCCTATCATTAAAAATATAAGTATTGGATTTAAGCAAGGAGAAATAGTTGGTATTCTCGGGCCAAATGGTGTTGGTAAAACGACCATGTTTAGATCTATACTCGGATTTCTTCCACTTATAAAAGGCAACATAACACTTGATAATGTAAATAAGAGCGACATAAGTGTAAAAGAGTTTTCGAAAAACGTTGCTTATGTCCCACAAAGTAATAATCCGCCATTTCCATTTGCAGTGCCCGATGTAGTGGTGATGGGTAGGATAAGTAGATTGAAAAGATTTGAAAGACCTGGAATAAAAGACTATTTAGTTGCCTATAAAGCTCTTGAAGTATTATCTGTATCTTACTTAAGAGATAAGATATTTACAGAAATATCTGGTGGTGAAAGACAAATGGTATTAATTGCAAGAGCATTGGCACAAAGTCCAAAACTTTTAGTTATGGATGAACCGACAGCAAATCTTGATTTGGGAAATCAAATTAGAGTATTGTCCACAATCAGGCATTTGTCGAGTATGGGATTGGGTGTACTTATGACAACGCATAGTCCAGATCATGCTTTTCTATGTTGCGACAGAGTGATTCTTATAACTAAAAACAAAGAAGTGATGACTGGAACAGTAGATGAAATAGTGACTGAAGAAAATTTAAAGAGAGCATATAATGTTGATGTAAAAATTACAGAGATTAAAGGTAACGACGGAAAAGCAATTAAAACATGTGTACCATTAATTTAAAATAATCGAAATATAATTAAA
>JAFXWR010000071.1 GCA_017542725.1 Lachnospiraceae bacterium
CCTCCACCACCGCCGCCGCCTTTACCACCGCCTCCGCCACCTGGATTATCTGGTGGATAATAAGGTGCTGGATTTTGTGACCAATTTGCAGTTAAGGTTAAGTCAGTTGTTACTTCTCCTATGTTTGCACTATTTCCAAGTGTTCTTCCATCACTTGATGACCAGTTACTAAATGTATATCCTGGTCTTGTAAATGTCACTGCATCAAGTATTGTATCTTCTCCTTCAAATGCACGTTGTGAATTCATAGAGCCACTACCGCCACCTGATAAGAAGTTTATAGTGTGATATACGGTGCCACCTGCATCAAGTATCCACTTTGCAAATAAAGTTAAGTTCTCGTGTAAGCCTGCAAGTGTTGTTACTTCTGCTCCAGAATAATCACTTGTTCTATACCAACCATCAAATGTATAGTGATTTCTTGTTATGTTTGCATCTGTTGGAAGTAAATTATCTAGGTTAGGTGTTGCAAATGTCCATGATGTTGATGCTATATAACCATCTACCCATGTGCCATTATTTAAATTGTATGTAATAGTATATGTGATAAGTTCCCATTTAGCATAAAGTGTGAATGACTCTGATACTGCACTACTAAAGTTATATGGAGCAGTAAACTGTTCATCAGGGGTTGCTGCACTTCCATTATATGTCTTGTACCATCCTACAAATCTATAGCCATCTGTTGTTGGTATAGTAGGTGCTACTACTGTATTTCCACTAACTACAAACTGTGACTCTGGTGCATTGGTTATTGTTCCTGTTGGATATATGCCACTTGTTAAGTTAAATGATACTTCATATGTAGATGCATCGATCCACTTTGCATATATTGTAGTTGGTGCTGTTATCGCTTGGTTAAAGTTAAATGTAGTAGTAAATGTATTGTCAGTATACCAGTTGTCAAATGCTACATTTGCTGCACTTGGATTAACTGTTGGTCTTACTGCTACAAGTCCTTCTTCTATGTTTTGAGTATCTGGTGCATTTGACACATTTGCTAACTCTGGATGTGGTGTGCCACTTGTTAAATTAAATGTTACTGCATATGACTGTGCCCACCTTGCATAGTATGTCTTCTCCTCTGTTGCAGTTGTTTCTATAACTGCTACTTGTTGTCCCCAGTTATCACCAGTGCCATCTTCTGTCCACCAACCTTTGAATACAGAGTTTGCTTTTGTCACATTAGTTGGTAAAGTTGCTCCTACTCCATATGTATACTCTGTTATATTTCCTTCATTTATTGTTCCACCATTTCTATTTAATGTAACTGGATAAGTCTTTGCATTCCACTTTGCATAAAGTGTCTTTGGTGCAGTTACTGTATAAGCATCTCCTACTTGTCCTATTCTTACTGATTCGCTTATATTTGAACCATCATACCAACTGTCTACTGGGTCTAACTCGTAGCCTTCTACTTCTGCTATGCTTGGAAGAGTGGTCGTATTATTTAATATGACATCTTCTGCTGCTGGGGCAGTCCCATGTCCATTTGGATTGTATGTTATCTTCGCTTTCCACCTTGCATAGACATTTACTTCTACATTATTACTTGTTGTTAAGTCAGTATTTCCTTCATATCTATGTCCATCGGCTAAATCAACATCACTATACCATCCATCAAATGTGTAGCCTGCAGGTATATTGCTTAGCTCAGCAAGTGTAACATTTGTATCATATGTTTTCTGTATATTAGATGGCGTTGAACAAATGCCATTTACATTGTACTTAATTGTATATGTGTTTACAGTCCATTTTGCATAGATAAAATATACTGGTCTTCCTTCCATATAAAATGTAGTTTGTTCTTCTACATATATATCATCATTTGTCTTGTCGTATGGTATATTAAATGTGTTATCATCTCTATACCAGCCTGCAAATGTATACCCATCTTTTGTTGGTTCTGCTAAATCAGTTGTTATTGCTGTTCCATATGTTTTTATAAAGCAAACTTCACCAGGTAGTATGCCACCTTTTTCATCATAAACTACCATGTAAGTATTTGCTGTCCACTTTGCATATAAAATCTTTGGTCTATCAAATGTAATGGTCTCTCCGCCAAATCCTATAAAGTTATCATCAGTGAACTCTGTCTCACTACTATACCATCCACCAAATGTCCATCCTATCTCACTTATACTTGAAAGTATTACATCTTGTGAACCACTTATCTCTATAGACTCCAGTGCAGTGCCGTGACCATTTATATTAAATGATATTGTTGATTTCCATCTGGCATATACATCTACATCATTATCAGTATTTTGTTCTATAGCAATTACTTGTGTTCCCCAGTTATCATTGGTTCCATCCATTGTCCACCAGCCACCAAACTCATATGCATCAGTGCCAATAAGTTTTTCTATGTCATCTGATGTAGGTAAAACTAATCTTTCAGTATATGACCTTGTCGCTTTATTATATGCATTTGCTTTCCAATGACCACCTTCCATATGATAGTTGACATCGTAAATGTTTTCATTCCAACGAGCATAAAGTGTCTTTGGTTCTGTCACAGTATAATCACTTCCTGCCGAACCTATGAATGATGCAGTGCTTATGTCAGA
>JAFXWR010000072.1 GCA_017542725.1 Lachnospiraceae bacterium
TATCTTTGCAATTTTTATACGCTGCTTATTCCAATTTGCTGAACCTTTAACCATTCTGGAAAGCTTGCGTTGTTCCTTAACAAGTTTCTTTTCAGATTTGCTTATGGTTTTAGGATTAGGAATTGAATTATCATTGCTATCTGTATAGAAAGTTTTAATACCAACATCCAATCCGATCATACAACCATCATTTGGATAGAATACATCAGGTACTTCAACATTAAGGACACAGAAATATTTCCCACTTGGAACTTGTTTGATGGTTGCGTTGTTGATTTTACCATTAACAGACATTGAAATCTTAGCTTTTACATATCCAAGTTTAGGAAGTTTGATATATTTTCCTGCAACTGAAATATTACCGCCAACATTTTGTGTGCGATAGCTTTTGTTATGATTATGCTTTGATTTGAATTTAGGAAATAAAGCTCTCTTTGCAAAGAAGTTCTTGTATGCCTTATCTAAATCTCTAAGAGATTGCTGCAAGGCAATAGAATCAACTTCTTTGAGCCATGAATACTCTTCAGTTCTTTTCATGTTAGTGAGCATGGAATTAGTTTCTTTATATCCAATAGAATTACCATTCTTGTATTCTTCTATGCGAAGAGTAAGACCTGAGTTATATACAACTCTTGAACATCCAAATGTTTTTTGAATGATGGTTTCCTGTATTCTGTTTGGATAGATTCTAAATTTCATCCCTTTTAACATAGACTATTTTCTCCTAAATCTTGTTTATCTCGCTTAGGCGAGAAGTTAATTAAGTTAAGCGGCTTTCATCCTCGGAGCTGAATCTCCAAGGTTTTCAGCCGAGAGCAATTTTATAAATAGGCTTAAAACAATTAAGCCTATTCCTATATATTTCTTCATGTAATTACCCCTTTATTTTCTCTAGTTCGTTACTATTGAAATAATATGGTGTAGGGTCAAAACGGTCACCCTCCAAATCAACTCCTATATTATATTCGTCCTTCTTGAAAAGTAACGATACAACTTTACCAGTATATCCTCTTGTAAAGCCATGTGTACTTTCTTTTATTTTTACCTTGTCTCCTATGTTAAAACCATCTAAACCCATTTTATTCTACCTCTTATTCTAATTTATAATAGCATTCTGTAATATACAAAGTATCTTTGCCTAGTTACGTACTTTAACATATTTTTTAAAATTAGTCTACTTTTTCTATATCTTCCTCATAATGTGATAAAAATATTTTAACATCATTGTTATACTCTTTTATATAATCATAACCCTTTCCTAGTTCATCACTATTAGGTATATCTATTATAAGATTGGTGCATTTGTGAATATTCTTAACATAAATGTAATCTTCTTTTTCTTCAACACCTTTATTAGGATTTAGCCTAAGTATTACATTTTTAAAGTTATACTGTATATCACTATTTGTTATATATTCAGGCATATTATAATGATTTATCATCAAGAAATCCAAACGAGAGGTCTGTTCTACACCTAAACGGTTCATAGAAACTTTATCTCTTAAACCATTTGAAATCTCAAAATGACTAGGTAATGAACCCCTTCCTATGGAAATAATAATCCTCTTACTTTTATCAAAATAATCTGGATTAGAGTCTACAAAGTCATTATGCCTTTGTGCTAACGCCAAAATCTCTTTAATACCCTCTATATTCTTTTGTTGGTTGGTACCACCCTGTAATAAACAAGAGATATAAATTTCATTATACGCTTCACTGTAATTAGCTATGTTAAAATATTTTCCACTTGTTAAGTTTATTGTTTTAGCCCACTCGTCATAACTTGTATGTATATCATCTAAAGTAAGGTGTGGCTCTTTGCCACACCCTACCAATAATAGACTCACTAATACTAAACTAATTATATGCTTTATATACTTCTTCATGCTCTTAATTTTATCTCCAAATCATATCTTTGTTTAATAAAATCAAGTAATCCTCTTGTTGGTTCAATAAAATATGTAGATGCTACCCATCTGCGTTTACCGACTTTTTTAGGCTCATCCCTCCATTGGTCTACCGTACTCTCGTCCTTAATTCTAAACCGCCATTTGATACCATCCTCTGCTACATACACTCCATAAATAGGAAATTCCATAGGCTTGTACCTCCACATATAATAATTTGAACCTTATTTAGTTGTATTTACTCTTAAAACCAAGTTACCCTGATTTTATTCACCCCTAAGTCTTCTGTACTTGTAGTAAAACCCTTTTCTAATTCTTGTGCGCTTGTCTCATCTAAATCTCTATGTTGTTGCAAGCCAGACAACTGTATTATCTCTTTTAATGGTATCATAATTTCCTCAAAAATAATAGTAAGCTATTTAAGCTTACTATTATCAAATATCAAATCTTCTCCTAAATACTTAACTCTTATGCCTAAATACGTGATAATCCCCGGTAAAATTGAAACTACTTACGGCTGCACTTCTCGCTCTGTTATACGCTTCGGAATAAGAACCTGATATAATATTACCCTCACTATCTGGATAATACTTCTGTACTACATCATTTCCTAACCATAAAATAATATGATTATGCACTTGAATAACCCCACCATTCAATGTCTTTAAGTTATTCAAGTCTAACTTATTTAAAGCATCATCTAACTTAGCTTGATATTCGTCAGATTCTTTCTTCCATGTTTCATAATAGCTATAATCAGGTACTTCTTCACCTAAACTAGTCCAATAGTCACTCCATACCTGACCCTCTGCGTCATCTACTGTACCATCTCCATTGGAATCAGGATTAAATACATTCTTATAACCGCCTTTAGGTGCTGCTAAACTATTCTTTGTAGCTTCGGTACTTCCTGTTTTATGATTATCGTCAAATGGATGCAACTGTTTATCTTCACCAAACCATCCATCTGCGGTTTCAAAACCGCACCAATTACCATTTGGGTCATAATACCCATAGTCCTGCAAGTCATAAACTATATAATTACCAGCATCATCATAGTAACCGTCACCATCTGCTCCTAAATCAAGAGTTTCATCTATTACTTGGTCAGCATTCTCATTATCCATATCTTCTAAACTTGTCATCAAGCTCTCTAAATCAAAATCAGGGTCAGACATAATACCCTTTATATAATCTGATTTATGAGATTGACGGTCTATAAAGATAACATCACCCTCTTGCATATCTGAAGGCTTTAATTTACCCAATTCTTCCCATTCATCTGTATTATTCCTAAAATAGGTTACTAGCCCTGAAACACCTGCGCTTGAATAATCATCTACATAACCAGCCGCATTTAGAATAGCTGATACAGTAGTAGCACAAGAACGATAGTAAGTCGAACTATCTGGTGCATAAGTATCTACTGCATATACATAAGCTGGTGTTCCATCATTTCCTACACTATCTCTGACATTCTCATAAGCTAGTAAAATAGCACTATATTCAATATTACCCTCGCACAAATACGGATAAAGTTTTGCAACATCCTCAACAGGTAAGTTAGATATATCTTCAATCTGTATTTGTTTCAAATTCGGATTAGCTAAGACCTTATACAAACCCTCTTCTGTTAAGCTATGAACCATAATATATTTTGCAGTTTTTAATTCATCAGCACTACTACCTGCCTCTGTTGTATCACAAAAAAGGTGGGTGCCAAATAGTTGCGCACCCTCCGCATATACTGGGGTTATAAAGCTGTTAAAGGCTATGTTAAAGCCTAGAAATCCTGCCAACAATTTATGACTTAAACGCATAGTAGAAACCAACCTCTTTTCTTAACAAATTAAACTAACAAATTAAACATTACAAAAAACCTCATTAATTATAAATGTATATTAATATAATCTAAATCTATTTAAGGAAATATTTTTCTAAATAAAATAATATAAAAACTAAACTAAAAATTATCTTACTAACCTAAATTATTTTATATTAGTTATAACATAGTATAGCTCAAATAATATCAACAAATATGTATAAA
>JAFXWR010000073.1 GCA_017542725.1 Lachnospiraceae bacterium
ATATAATACTGATTATTAAAAACGCCTCTAAGTATATCAACTATTAGATAACCCACACCATTTACTAAGGTCATTTCTTGTTTAAAATCAACCTTATCTACTCTAACACCGGGTACTTTACCCTTTAGCTGTGCGTTTTTATCCTTTAACATATCTAACGTGATTTTATATCCTCTTGGACTATATGTAGCTACTCCCAAAACTACTCCTTTCTTATACCGCTATCGGTATGTTCTTTATTTGTTCTCCTGTTACATAATCCTCTACAATAAGGTCATCTGTTGTAAAAGCATAGAAATCTTTTACATTAGGGTTCAAACTTACCTTTGGTGCTGGATGCTCTTCTCTTGTTAGAAGTTCTTTAATCATAGGTATATGTCTATCATAAATATGACAATCTGCAATAACATGAATAAGTTCTCCAGCTATCATGTTATTAACCTGTGCTACCATCATCAAAAGAAGTGCGTACTGTGCAATATTCCAACCATTTGCAGCAAGCATATCCTGAGACCTCTGATTAAGGATTGCATTAAGTGTCAGTTTTCCGTCTTCTCTATGCTCATCTGTTACATTATAAGTCATAGAATAAGCACAAGGGTCCAAATGACCTGTATGAAGATTCTTAAACTGATACATATTAGTCATAATTCTACGACTAAATGGTGTTTCCTTTAACTGTTTAAGTACATAATCCATCTGGTCTATCTCATCACCCTTAAATTCAAATTTCTCGCCAATCTGCCAACCGTATACAGTACCGATAGAACCTTCTTCATCAGCCCACTGGTCCCATATATGTGACTTTAAATCATGAATATTATTAGATTTTTTCTGATAAATCCACAAAATCTCATCCATAGCTGACTTAAGCGCAATCCTACGTAATGTAATTGCAGGAAATTCTTTTCTCAAATCATAACGATTAACTACACCAAATTTCTTAATTGTATAAGCTGGTGTACCATCTTCCCAATGCGGTCTTACTTCCTGTCCCTGTGTGTCTGTACCGTGTTCCAAAATTTCCTTACAAGTCTCCTTAAATACTACGTCTGCGTAACTCATCTCTTTTTGACCTCCATTAAATATTATCTGTAACTACCATATTTTGCTTTAAACAGTTCTTTATCTTCATACATATTAGCATCTGCTCGTTTGAAGATACTTTCTACTGTGTCTGCACTACTTTCTTTTTCAGCCATGCCTATAGCTGCTGAATATCTTTCAAATACCTCTAAATCTCGATTTGTATAGGCATCTAAGAACAATTGCTTTAATTTAACTATATACTCATTACGGTGTTTGTAATCATCATTTGTTAATACCACAACAAATTCATCACCGCCTACCCTAAATACTGGCGATTTCTTAAATGTATCACATATTTTCCTACAACAACCTTGAATATAGCTATCACCCTTAACATGACCATAAGTATCATTAATATACTTCAAATTATTTATATCCACAACGACAATAGCCAAATCTTGTAAATTTCTATATTTGTTTATTTGACGTTCATAAGCAAATTTATTGCCTACCCCTGTCATTGCATCAACAAATGCTATATCTTGCATAACAGTTAATTTTCGTGAAATACCTGTTACTTCATGTTGTAAATTATAACTTTTTTCTGTAGTTTCAATAAGAGCAGTATATAACTCTTCTATCTCTTTATTAGTATGTATATTTAATGCCTTTAAGCGTTCTATATTTTGATACTGTTCTTCATCAGAATCATAAGAAAAATTCTTTAAGCAAGTATACATTTTTTCAATAGGGATAGTTATTCTAACTGATACGGCTCGCATACCCGCATATAATACCACCATCATAAAAGCTAATTCAAGACAAACTAATATTTTCATAAAATCCTTGTTTGCTTGTGTAGCCTTAGACATATTTAAGTCTATAAAAATATAGGCGTTGCAGTTACCATTACTATCTTTTAAAGGCTCTGCACATGTCATTAGATAACCGTACTCTGTATAATCTCTATAAGGTCCTGTGGGTAATCCTTTTCGCAAAGTTTCAATATCATTAACAAATGAAATCTCTAAATCATAAGGACTACCCAAAGGCTCGCCTAAATCATCTTCCCTATCTGCATCAAATATAACAGTAGCAGTTGTACCCTCTTGGGGTATCTCAAATACGTAAAGATACTCTACTTCATTGTTATACTTTACATATCTGTTCATCAGTTCTTTTATACGATTATATTCTGCTACATCATAATCACCACTTAAATAGTCATCAAACTTTGAGGAATCTATTTCTTCACTCAATATTTTTAATATATGTGTACCTAATTTCTCATACTCTGTAATTGAATTTTTTGCAAATCTTAAAGCACATGAAACTAACACTACACTTACTAAAATTAAATAAGTGAAAAAAGTGATTACGATAAATTTAACTCTTAAAGTTTTAAGCTTATTCAACATACATGTATCTCTTAAAGTCCACCGCCAAGGTCAATTAACTGTTGCTCTGTCAGTATAGGTTTACCAAGTTCTTGTGCTTTCTTATTCTTAGCACTACCACTTGTAGTATCATTTGTAACTAAATAGTCCGTCTTTGCTGACACACTACTTGCTAATCTTCCACCATGTTTCTCAATATACTCTCCAACAGCATTTCTATTTGGGAATATATTAACCGAACCTGTTACACAAAATGTCTTATTAGCAATACCATTTGCAGGACTTGTAGCATTTGTAGCTAATGGATTAACTAAACTAAAATGTAACTGTTGTCTTGCCAAATTAATAAACAGATGTCTATTAGATTCTACATTCCACCATTTATACAAGTTAGTTACTAACTTAGGTCCTACCCCATGTATGATAGTCCAATCATAAGTATGGTTCATATAATCTATAAAGGTTTCAACATTACCCAAGCAATGCTTACTTATATCTTTAGCCGTCTGCTTACCTAAGTCATCTATACCAAAGGCATAAAGATATTTGTCTAAGGTAGTATTTCTACTCTTTTCAATACTAGCTAACAACTTCTTTGTACTCTGTTCTCCAAAGTTCTCCATACTAGCTACTGAACTTGCTTTAGTATGTAATGTATACAAATCATAGTAATTATTAACCAAACCCTCGTCTCTAAGACTATTAAGTATTTCCTCACCAAGACCATCTATATTCATAGCATCTCTACTTACAAACTGTGTGAAATGCTTTTGATGTTTTGCAGGACAATCAGGGTTGGCACAATAAAGAACTTCTGCTTCTAAGGATTTCTTTATCTGTGTAGGACAACCACAACTAGGACATATCTGTGGTATAACAACCTCTCCTACAGGATTAATATTCTCATCTATTGTAGGAATAATCATATTAGCTTTATATACTGTTATACGACTTCCTACAGTAAGATGCAACTTTTTCATAAAGCTAACATTATTAGCAGTAGCCCTTCTAACTGTTGTACCCTCTAAATCAATAGGGTCAAATTCAGCTACGGGATTTATAGCACCTGTTCTACTTGCTTGCCAAATTATCCTACGAATAGTTGTATCTGCAGTTTCATCTTTCCACTTAAAAGCCTTACCACTTCTAGGATATTTACCTGTATTACCCAAAGAACGTCCATAAACAATATCATCATACTGCAATACAAGTCCATCACTAGGAAAATCATTATTTGGTAACTGTTGCTCAAACTTCTCTATCATAGGCAATAGATTATTCTTATCGACTTTTACATAATCGACAACATCAAAGCCTTGTGTTTTTAACCAAGCTAAACTGTCTGCAAATGAACCCCCTATAAGTCCAAATGCACCTGCATTACTTAAAGCAACGAATTCAAATGCTTTAAAATTTAGTCCTCTTTCAGCAGCTACTCGTGAGTCAAGTGAGCGAATAGTACCACTTGTCAAATTACGAGGGTTCTTATATTGCATAGTTACATCTAAAGTAGAATTTACCTTATTGAAGTTAGTGTATGTCATTAAACACTCGCCACGGACTATCATCTTATGCACATATGGTATTGTCTGTGGTATACCCTTTACGTACTTCGCATTATGCGTAACAATTTCGCCTACTTCACCATTTCCTCTTGTAACAGCTTTGACTAATTTACCCTCATCATAAGTTAATACAAGTGTTAAACCATCTAACTTCCAAGAAAGGCAACCTATATTATTTCCTAGCCAACTCTGTAATTCACTTCTATCCTTTGTTTTGGATAAAGATAAAGCAGGGTATAAATGCTTATCCTTTGGTAAATTACTTACTACCTCATAGCCTACGTTATTGATAGGGCTATCTGGTAATGTAATTCCTAACTCTTTTGACCCTCTTAATACTTCATCATAAAGAGCGTCATAAGCCTTATCCGTCATTATTGGATTACTGCCGCTATAATATTCCTTGGCAGCTTGTTTTAATTGCTCATTTTTTAATAATAATTCTTGCTTTGTCATATTAACCTCTCTACATCTTATTATATTCAATAGCAACTATTTATTGTAGATTTATCTAATATTTTTTGATTTTTATATAACATTCTTCCAACCTACAACTAATATAAAAATTTGCTATTTTAATCTGCATAAGTCCAATCATGTGTTTCAGTATCTATAATTACTAATCTACAATCTCCAATAGGTTCTCCTGTACTATACGTAGAAAATGTATCTAGCGTAAGTACACTACCATTCTCCAAAGGTTTCGATACAGGAGTATGACCTACAACTTGATAGTAAATATCATCCATATACATAACAATAATTGGTGAATACTGAGGACGAGTCCATATAGGTGAGTCATCTTTCCACAAACGCAATGCTTTAGTCTTATCCTCTACCAATTTATTAGTCTTAGTTAAAACCGTATCTATTGCTCGTGGTCTAGTCTTATAAAAAGAATCTACAAAATCCTCTGTTAAGCCTGCAT
>JAFXWR010000074.1 GCA_017542725.1 Lachnospiraceae bacterium
ATATCTGATGGGTATAGTTCAATAACTTATGGTGAGATAAGGTCGCATTATTCTAACCCTGATGCCATATATGATTTAATAATCCATAATGATAAGCTTAAAAAGCAGATTATTAAGCGTCAGAAGAAACTAACTGTGATAATTTGTAAACTTATGCGAATAATCAATAAAATTAATGACCCTGAGCTTAAGAGCATAGTAGAACTAAGGTCAATATATGGTAAGACCTGGGAGCAGATAGGGGAAGAGGTGCACATGGCTGGTTCATATGTTAGGAGAAAGTATTATAAATTTATAGAGGAGTAGATTAAATGTGCAGATGGCTTTTATTTTATGATAATATGTCTAAAAAGAGAATCATTATAAACATTGACAAAATATTATATATTTCTAAAAATGATAAAGATTGTGAAATATATGATGTTAGTAATAATGTTTATTGTTGCTCATCCGAAGAAGATGTAAAAAATATACTTGATATGCTAAATGATAAAAAAATTAAAATATGCCTTTTGTAAAATATAAAAAAATATAAAAAATACTTGACAAGTTGAACGAAAAATGTTATAATATATTCATCAAGTTAAGAAAGGAGTGATGAGTATTGAGTGGAAAAAAATAACCATTGCTGAAGCAATTATGATAATCCTGATGATAATACAAATCATAATCGCTATCAAAAATGGTTAAAAGAAAAAATCTTTATAGGGCTCTTAGAAATAAGAGCCTTGTAAGGATTATAATATAAATATATTTTTTTATCAAGGGGGAAGATTATGGATTTAAAAGTAGTTCAATTGGCTCTTAGCATTATTCAATTATTGTTAATGATTTACATTGTTTATGATAGACATAAGAGGTGAATATGGCACAAAATGATTTTTTTCCAATAGTGTATAGAATACTTGCTGCACTATATAAAAACTTAAAAGAAGATAAAGAAAATGATCTTGGTATATTCGAATGCGAACTATATGAAGTTAAACAATCTTTTTTAGATTATATTTTAGAATATTTGGTAGATGAAAAATTTATTAGAAATGTAAAAAAAAGCCATTATGATAACGACAAAAAGTTTTTGAACTTAAAAAATGCACAGATTACTCCTAAAGGCATAGAATACTTACAAGATAATTCATTAATGAGCAAAACAAAGATGTTTCTCAAAGAAATTAAAGCAAGTATACCATTTATTTAACATAATAATTGCAGCAGTCAAAAAGAGCCACAAAAGGCTCTTTTTATTTTATATAAAATAATATAAAAAACACTTAACAAATTGAAAGAAATGTGATAATATACATGATGCAGGGAGGTGAAAAGAATGGCTAAGGTAGGAAGAAAGAAAAAAGATGATACAGTAAGAGTATCATATAGGCTTAATGCAGAACTGGAACAAAAGATGAGAGAATACTGTGATGAGCACGGTTTAATAATGAGCAGATATCTTGAGACAGCTTTAAGAGAGAAACTTGATAAAGATGATAAAAAATAAAATTTGCAAAAAAACAAAATGAAAGTATGCTATAGTGTAAAATATAAAAAAGTCAAAAAAGTCAAATGAAAGTATGATATAGTGTATAATATACAAAACCCGATAAGAGGGAGTGAGTCAAATCACTTCCTTTTTTGTTAAAAAAAATATGAGAGGTGAAACATGGCAAAGAATAAGAATGAAAAGAAAGATGAAAAGGTTGTTCCAGTAGAGAACTTGGAGACAATGAAAGATGTTGAAAATGAGAATGCAGCAGTAGAGAATGATACTGAAAAGAAAGAAGATGCAGCAGTTAAAATTGGTATCGTTAATTGCAATAAATTAAGAGTGAGAAAGGGACCAAGTACTGATACAGAAATTTTAAAGTATCTTAAGAAAGGTGATGAAGCAGTAATTGAGTCAGAAGATGATAAAGACTTCTATAAGATTGCAGCAGGTTTTGTCATGAAAGAGTTTATAAGTCTCAAGATTTAATTATGGCTAAAAAGGCTGGAAGAAAAAACAAATATGAAACTAATATAAAGCCTAACCTTGATAAGATTAAGAAGTTAGCAAGCACTTGTACTGAGAAAGATATTGCCAAACAACTTTGAGTATCTCTATCGTCTTTTGAAACATATAAGAATAAATACTCAGAACTTGCTAATGTTCTTAAAGAGGGAAGGCAAAGTCTTATTGTGGAATTAAAGTCAGCCTTAGTTAAAAAGGCTTTAGGTTTCTTTGAAGAAGAAATAATAACTACTGAAGGACTCAACAAGAATGGAGATGTAGTAAGTACTACTCAGAAGCATAAAAAATATTATGCACCAGATACTGCAGCAGCTCATTTATTACTAAAGAATTATGATAAAGATAATTGGGCTGAAGACTGGCATAAGAGGAAGATACAAGATGAAGAACTAAAGCTTAAAGTAGAGGCTATGGAGTTACAAAAGAATGGCTGGTAATTATGTAAGTGTTAATACAAGTTTCTATCAGTCTGATGAATGGTTAGCTACAAGACAAAAGATTATAACTGAAAGACTGGTAAATGGCGAGACAATATGTGAATACTGTCATAAGCCAATATATAAAAAGTATGACATAATACTACATCACAAAATAGAACTTGATGAGCTTAATTATCAAGATGTTAGAGTATCACTTAATCCTGATAACATAATGATAGTTCATCATGCATGCCATAATAAGATACATAATAACTTTGGCAAAAAGTGCAGCAGTTGCTATATAGTATATGGTCCACCAATGGCTGGTAAAAGCACATATGTTAAAGAGCATTTACAGTATGGAGATCTAATAATAGATATAGACAAGATATGGGAATGTATATCAGGCTTTAATCATTTAAAAGGTAAGCCTGATGGACTTAAGCGAAATGTATTTGCTATAAGAGACTTACTTTATGATCAATTAAGACATAAAGTTGGATTTTATAAGAATTGCTATATTGTTGGTGGATTTCCGCTTATAAGTGAGAGAGAAAGGCTTGCAAGAGATTTCAATGCTGAAGTTTTGTTTATTGATACTGATAAAGAGACTTGCATATCAAGAGCCAATGAGATAGAAGACAAGGAAGTAAAAAAGAACTATATAACATATATAGAGAACTGGTTTGATAAAGCAAAATTATTTGATAACAAAAATAGTTGAAAATAACCAAAACTGCAGCAGTACATATAAACGATTCACACAGGCCAAGTCTATATTGACTTGGCACACTTGTGTGCTTATAAATAAACAAAATTTGAAATAGGTTTAAAAATATCAACACAAATTGTAATAGACCACCCCCCACCTTGAAAACTGAATACAAGCCGTAGGAACTGGCGGGAGGGTGGTAACTTCCACAGAAAGGAAAAAAATTGAAAATTTCCAAAAGGCTTTGGAAGATTTTTAAAAGAATTACCAAAAATTCCAATAATTGAAATAGAGTCAAAAGTTCCAGATGAATGCCAATAAAAAAGATTTAGAAAAATATAAAAAAGATAATTACTTGATTGATTATAAAAAAGAGATTGACAAAGGTAATATAGTTGTAGGTCAAGAACTATATTTGGAACTTGAAAATCTACTAGCTGATTTAGACAATAGCGAATATTACTTTGATAGGACTGATACCATTAAGAGAATCGACTTCATGGAAAATTGTGTCAGACTCACGAAGAGTCCATATTATAATAAGCCGATGAAATTGATGCTTTGGCAAAAGGCATTTCTTGAAGCGGTATATAGTTTTAAAATGGCGGTTGATGGAACTGATAGATTTAAGCAAGTTTTGCTGTTGATAGCAAGGAAGAATACTAAGTCAGAGACATGCTCAGGTCTTGGACTCACAGAGCTCATAATTGGGAATGCTGGCTCAGATATAGTATGCAGTTCTAATAACAATGATCAAGCAGCAATTGTCTACGAAGCAATAAACACGATGAGACAACTTATAGATCCACTTGACCAGGATACTAAGAAAAATCAGATATGCATACTTAATAAAATGACTAATTCAAGGGCTTTCAAATTATCTGATAGAACTAAAAATAAGGAAGGCAGAAATATAGATTTTGCGATTGTAGACGAGACTAATGAGATGAAAGACGATGTCATTATCAAGTCTATAGAGCAGTCGCAGTCACTTAAAGAGAATCCAAAACTAATAGAGATAACTACTGAGGGATTCGTAGTTGATGGGCATCTTGATAGGACTCTTCAAAGGGCTCGTAAGATTATAACTGGTGAGTCTGATGGAGTGGCTGATAAAAGATTTTTGCCTTGGTTATATACTCAAGATAGTGAGCAAGAGATATGGAATGGTAATAGACAAAACAAGCTTTGGATGAAGTCAAATCCAACTATAGGAACTATTAAGAGATGGGACTATTTAGAAGAACAGGTCGATAAAGCAAAGACAAGTAAGATTGACAGAGTGTTTGTGCTTGCTAAAGACTTTAATATAAAAACATCAGAGAATGCATCTTGGCTTAACCTTGAAGATTTTGACTATGATTGCAAGTTTGACTTAAATGA
>JAFXWR010000075.1 GCA_017542725.1 Lachnospiraceae bacterium
ATTTTAATCAAATAAGAAGTATAGTAGGGGAACCTATAGTTATAGATACCACATATGGGACTAATGATGGATTAAAAATTAGATTTGATATAAGTAAATATATGACTATAAAAGATAGAATACAAGTTTGTAGATATGATAATGGTCAACTTATCCCAGTATATAATACATATATTAGTAATACAAATTTACATAGTGATGTATATGATGGAGAATATGTTTTAATAGATGTAGATGTGTTGCTTCAAGGAGTAAATATTTTTAATTAGATATGTATAGCCATTTTGATTTTAAAAATTTAATAAGAAGGTCAGTTAAAACTTTAGTGCCACGAGAGTTCAAATATCTTTTGATAGGGGTAGTATTTATTATTTTGTTAGTCCTAATAGCCTCAAATATGTATTTACAAGAGATGTTATTTTTTGAAGGGGTTGAGAAGTCTACCCCACTTTTTACGGAAGACGAGTTAAGAGAGTATGGAGCGATATATAAGGAGCTTGAGATAGATTTTCAAAATAAAATCGCATCATATATACAAAATTATGCGAATAGAACAAATAGGAAAGGGGAGAAGATAAAGTGGGGAGTATATGGAAAAAACAATAGTGAAGATTTAATAAATGATGATTTTGTTGATGGAGTTGAGATAAAGTATATAAGGACAAAAGGAAGAAGTGATGGAGAATCAAATTTAAAAGATATTTTAGCTGCTATAGCAGTATTAATAGACCAAAGACAAAGTAAAGGAATTGAGAGTGAAGATAAGAAAATAAAAATCACTAATTTATTTAAAGAATTATACAATATGAGTCATACATATCAAGGTAAGTCAAGTAGTTTATATCCTTGCACACATGGATGTTTTTTTGATTATTATCATTGTTCTGATGCTATGGATAATCCAGTATGGGATCATTGCAATGTAAAATACAATCCATTTAGTATAACACCACATGAAGAGTATGATGATTATCATGAAGAAGATTTTGAGATAGTAGATATACTAGGGGAGTGTGAGGTATGTGTAGAAGACAATAGTAAAATTTGTTATGAAAAGATGGGCTGTGTAGAAAATGGGACATGTTATCATGGAGATGAGGAGTATCATAGTATAGGTGATACAGAGCCAACGGAGGATGAATGCTCAAATTGGGAAGCAGTATATGAGTGTACATATGATGGTGAAGGTGAACATGATTGTAGTGATAGTGATATAGGTTGTGGTGGTTATTATAAATGTAGTGGACATGTGCATTATGAGTGTCCAAATGGACATTATTATATATGTTGTATGGGGCATACAAATCTTACTATTACTGTAAAAGTTATGTATTTAGAAGAAATAATAAATACGATAAGAGAAGGATATACTGTAGATGAATAAAGTAATAAAAAAAATAATATTTAAAATATTAATGTTTTTTGGTATAATAGTAGGTAATGTTATATTTTTTGTATCAGGATCTGATTTAAGATTTGACTATATAAATATTGATATAGGGAATAGGACATATCAGGTGATGACAGATTGTATGGCATTACATTTTTATTTATCTGATTATAATTTTGTTGAGTATCATACACAGAGTGAGCCGACATATCCGATGCCAGTGTCTACTTTGAAAGAGTATAAGCAACAAGGATATGGCAGGTATCACATAAAAGATAGCAGTAATATGTTTGCATTTGTAAAATATTGCTTAGAGAAGAAGCCAGGAGAAACTGAGAATGCAATTTTACAAGGAGTAAATATAGCAAAAGCAAATATAAAAACGACCACGATAGAGAATTACAATACATTTTATAGTTTTTGTTCAAGTGTTAGTTTACCACCTGATGTAAAATATTTTATAGCAGGATTTTGGTCAAGTATGAAAAACCAACTTAATGAAAGTTTTAATAGATTACAAGATAGTTTTATACTTGAGAGATATGTTTTCCCAGCATTAAATAAATTAAATGTAAGTAAGAGTGAAGTAGAAGGCGATGATGGGAAAGAGTTATTAACAGTATTAACAACATATTTAATGTCAACAAGATTATCAGAAGATTTAAATATGACATATAACTCAACAGTAAATAAAGGTGATTTGTTACCTTTTATATATAATATAGGGAATGCGAATAGTCCATACGAGTTAGCGAAGTTTGCATATATTTATATGATAGAAGGCTTTGGAGATGAGGAAGAAAAAACAGAGGGAATAAGTTATTGGATAGATGAATATGAATTAGTGTTTGATGAGCCATATGAAATAGGGGAAGAAGATAGAGATATTCTTAGCCAATTTGCAAGTAAGGCACAGGAAAAATATGGAGATCAAATAGGGAATAAAGGGATAAAACTAAAAGGAGCAACAGAAGAAAAAATAATAAAGAGTGAGTATAGTATAGAAACAAAGCTTGAAGCTATAAGG
>JAFXWR010000076.1 GCA_017542725.1 Lachnospiraceae bacterium
GTAGCAGCAGTGCTCAGTCCAGAGTCTATGTACCAACCACCGAAGATATATCCCGATGCCGTTGGTGATGGCAAAGGGTTAGGCAGAGCCGTAACGTCTGTCACATCAGCAATGGCTTCACCATGACCATTCATGTTGTAAGAGACAGTATAGGTGGTGGGGCTGCCACCAGTTTGGTCTGATGTACCCTTTATAGCTATATTAGAGAATTTGAAAGCTCTTCCGTTATTCAGGTTAGTGTTAACACCTAATACAAATACCAGTTTAGCAGAACCAGCCTCCAAATCTATGTTCAAATTATTCCATGCTATAGTTGCTGCAGTTGTATAGCCAAGCCATGTTGATGTAGAGCCCTGCACTAAAAACACGTGAACAGCAGGACCATCACCACCACCTTGCTCAAGCTTAAAATCAACCTCTGATACGTTGAATGTGTATCCGTCAGCAACTGTTATTGGGAACTCTATTCTTGCAGTACTGGTAGCATTAGTTGATGATGCGCTCTGTGTACCGTTTGAAAAGTCTTCCCAATATGAATCATCAGTGTGTTTCTTAGACTCTGTTTGAATCTTGTTGCTGTTGATACTAATTGTTCCTGCTTTGTAAGTAGAACCATTAACTGCAGTAGATGTACCTGCAGTAACATTTGTTCCATTAACACCAGTCAAAGAAGAACCTGACCATGTAATGCTTTCTGTTGCACCTTCCGTTCCACTGTTTTCAGTAAACTGCGCATAGAGTGTTTCGTTTGCAGTAGGGGTATATGAAGCGTTTGCAGCACCTCTCAGTGTACCACCAGTGGATGCTGTGTACCAACCATTGAAGGTATATCCAGACTTTGTAGCTGTTGGCAGGGTGATGCTTGCACCACTTGAAGCCTGAGTGAGGCTCGCTGTTGCGCATGAACCTCCATTGGTTGTAGCGTTGAATGTCACAGTGTAAGTCGTCTCTGCAGGTGCCTCACCAGACACTGTCACCTGAGTATGAGAAGAGGTGATAGTGTTTCCTGATGTCGCAGTACAATAGTACTCTCCTGATTCTTCTGGAGTAAATGTAGCACCTGTAGCAACCTCTACAGGAGATTCATTAACCACCTTATACCATTTATAGGAGATACTTTCCCCACTACCTGATGCAGGACATGTTATTTGGTCGCCTGCAGTGAGAGAATATGTAGGAGCAAGGTCCTTTTCAAACAATACCATGTTGTTCTGATATGCTCGCTCGTACTCTGTGGCTGCAAGGATGAAGCCACCTAATGCTTTACCTTCAGTAACCCTATTCGTAATATTACTAGCTTTTGCTTCCCTTGTTACATCACCTCCAAGTAGGTAGTATGCCTTTGAACCATCACGGTAATTAGAACTTCCTGCAGAACTATTTTTGTTTCCAAGTCCAGCAGAGCGACAAGATCCAAAGATATGCACACCTTCATTGCCGTCTATAGCAAAGAAGTTATTTACCAATCCCTTGTATCCGTCCTTGGCTATTGTCTCGTAGTTTTTAGAACAACCTGTAGGTACAGTAGATCCAGAAAGGTATCCTAACCTCATAGCCTTTAGGTATCCAGCCGTAAACAACGCTGACGCAGAGGACTCTATATAGTTGTATGTGTCTGAATGATTCTCACCGTTATTGTATGTGGAGGTGTGGAAAGTTCCATCCTCATCAAGTAACTGATACCAGCAACCTGTCGTAGCATCCTGACGTGCTGCAAGTCCAGCAGCGAGGTCGGAGAGGTGCGACTTCAAAGTA
>JAFXWR010000077.1 GCA_017542725.1 Lachnospiraceae bacterium
TATTATGCTCACCATGTATATGGACTTATGAGTGGAAATGCAGACTTAACATTTACACAAAAAGAAGGAACAAAGTTTAATACAAATTCAAGAATAGAGAATATAGCATTTAAAGGTGCAGTCACAGGAAAAATCATGAAGTGGACAAGTGAGACTGTAGAGGAGTCAGAACTTAGTAAGTTCAGTGAATGCTTCACTGCAGACACATATTTTGTAGATGACTATGTAGTAAAGAGAAAAGGTGACTATGCAGTTATCGCAAGTTTTGATGAGCATGAGCATAAGATATGTGGAGTCGCAAGTGGAAGTGCATGTCTACATACAGAGATTGCTACCCACGCAGAAGCTTTTTCATATTCAAAGATAGACTCAGCAGCACTTTCAAATGTAGATAATTTTATAAAGATATTTACAGGAACTTCAGATACATCTGGTGAATTATATGTATATCTTTCAGGAGATATAACAGTGACATCGGTTAAGACAATAAATCCAACAAGACCAGTAAATTTATGCCTTAATGGACATATGATGTCAGGGTTTAGATTTATAGGTAGTAACAAAGTAACAATTACTAATTGTAAGCCTGAAATGGGAACATTTAAAGAAATAATTGATACAAATATTTGTTTCCAAGCAAATACATATTTATTTGGAATAAATAAGAACTTAAAGATCAATACTTCTCGTATAATGGATATAGGTGGAAGTTTTGCAACTACAAATACAGAAGCTATGTTTTATGGAACTATATTTGATGGAACTGGTATGAATACAGGTAGCGGATCATCAAATTGTAAGTTCTACCTTGAAAAAAACAATGCGACTGCAATATTTGAAAATTGCACATTTACGAACTTTAAGAAACAGGGAAGAATGTTTTGGCTTAATGGTTCAAATTCGAAAGTAGTATTTAAAAATGTAGATGTAACAAACAATTCCAATACTGACTATCAATTTTTTTCAGCTAAAGGAGTAATAGATATTAAATTTAAAGGAAGAAATAATTTCTTAAATAACTCTATGAATTCGCAAGCAGATTCTTACAGAATATTTGAGTTTACAGACACAGGCGCAACTATAAGCATAGAAGACGAAGGTTTATATATAGATAATACAGCAACATCTGGAAATAAGTATAGTGTAATGTTTTTCTCAAATAGTAAATTAACCGTAGCGGAGAGAGCAACATTAAGTATAACAAATACGAATATTGCTACTAAGATGACTAATGGCGTCAATTACATGTGTGAGTTCCAAGGTACAAATACTGTTATAAAAGGAAATCTTGAAATAACTGGAAATAAGATAAGAAATTGTGGCACAAATAATACAAGCTATATAGCTGCACTAAGGCTTTATGATCCTATTACTATAGGAAGTGGAAAGATTGTTGTTGAAAACAACCGTGCATATAAAGATAGCGCAACCCTTGCTGATGACACAGCTTACCCTGCACAGCATATGTATCAGGTACTTGCAGAGCCAAATGAAAATGCAATTTTCAAGATGGCGGATGGATGTAAACTTAACCCTGAAAGTAAGTTAAATGGCATAGCTATTTATTCTGCTGATAGTGTAGGAAAAATACTTGAGTGGAATGATACAACTTATACTAATGAAGATGATCACAGTAATATTTTTATACCTGATCCATTCTTAAATAGCAATATAAGTGAAGGCGTAGAGAGCGATGGATATGTATGGCTTAAATATGGCGATATACCAGAAGATGAGAAACATATGCATATGGCATGTGGATTAGTTCATGGAGTTGCTTCTTGCTCACACACAGAGGCAGCAGAACACACTGAAGATTTGGAATATCACAAAATAGGTGACAATGTATTAAAGTATAGATTTGCAAATCTCATGGGTGCAGATAGTGGTGGAAAACCAATGTATTTCTACCTTGAGAAAAACTGGTCTACTTCTGACACACAAATCACTTTAAAAAATGATATATATATATGTCTAAATGGTTTTAGTATGACAGGATATAGATTTTATTCTACAAATGGAAGTACAGTATACATAACGAACTGTCAACATACTTTGTCAAAAGTAGAAAACACAACCGCAAATAACACTATGTTGTTTAGAATATCTACACAATTATATGGAATAGATAAAAATATAGCTGTTAAATCAGGATCAATAATTGCGCATGAAGGCAAGAATGTGGAGTTTTATGATATACATTTTAACAACGAAGGAAGAACATCACATAAAGGCACAAGTATAATGCATACATCTACTAAAGATGCAATATTTAATATAGAAGACTGTAAGTTTGAAAACTTCGAAACTGGTTTAGAGATGATGGCAATGCAAGCAAGTAATGTAACAGTAACGCTTAAGAATACTGAATTTACGAATTGCAACAGCATGGCATCAAGATTCTTCCATATGTATTACAATTCAAGTTCAAGAAACCGATTAATTCTAAAAGGTGAGAATAGCATACATGATTGCATTTCTACAACAGACAATAGTAATAGCGGTGCAGCTTTAAACTTTGAAAATACAGATGTAATTGTAAAAGAAGGTGCAAGTTTTAAATATTATAATAACGAGTTAAGAACTGGAAATAGAGATTGCATAATGTGGTTTAACAAATCAAACTTTACCATAGAAAAGAATGCGTCTTTTGAAGTCTGCGATAATTTGATTAGCCAGGCTCGTGTAAGTGGTAGGAGGACGGTAGGAATAAGCATAAGTGATGATACAACAAATACAATTAATGTATATGGTGATTTTAAGGTTACTGGAAACAAAGTAGCTAACTGCACATATACGGGAGGTTCTTATATTGCAGCTGTAGAACTTAGAGGTGGAGTAATTAATATAGGAACAGGAAGTGTAATTATAAAAGATAATACATCAGGAAGTAATGAAGACGGAACAGGTGATGTAGATGACACAGTGAGATGTCAGCATATGTTTAATCTCTATGCTGCAAACACAGAAAATATATTTACAGTAGAGAGTGGAGCAAAGATAAATCCAAATAGTAGGATAGATGCGACATTTTTTGATACTAAAGATGGAAAGATAGTGAAGTGGGACGATTCAACGACTGATAATTTGAATGCATACAGGACTATATTTACTACAGATACTTATGGTGATGAAGAAGGTATGGAAGTTCTCTTAAAAGATGGATATGTAGTAGTTGCATCAAGAGACAATGAGCACTGGCATAAGATATGTGGAGTGGCAACTGATAGTGTATGTACACATACACTTGTAGCAGAGCACACAGATTATCATCAGTATACAAGAATTCATAATTCAACAACAGAGGCTGAGTTTATAAATCTTCTTCAAGGAGCTTCAGCCACTGAAGAACCTAAGTATTTATTCTTAAAGAGCAACTTTACTATTACTGGTGGTAAAACCATAGACCTTAAGAGAAATGTATACTTATGTCTTAATGGCTACTCAATAACTAATGCAAAGTTCACTGGTAACGGCAAAAAAATCTATATATGTAACTGTAAAGAGGGAGTATCGTCAACTATTGCATCAAATCAAGATGCAAATATATTTGCACGAACTGGAATTGAAGTTTATGGAATTGACAAAAATATAACTATAAGTAGTGGAAGAGTCATAGATGTGACAGATACTTACAATAACCCTACTCCAGTATTCTATGATATAAATATGACAGGTGCAGATGCACCAAAGTTAACATACAATGTATTTTATTTTGGTAAAGCAAATGCAAATATTACTTTTGAAAAAGTAAACATGGATACTTATAAGTCTGGAAGTAGATTCTTTTATGCAGACTACAATAATATGAACATCAAACTCAAAGATGTTAGCATCAAAAATGTATCAGGGCTTAGCGATAGATTTTGGTTAACATGGAAAAGTAATAGTGTAAGAAGTTATTGGCATTTCTATGGGAATGTATCTGTAGACAATGCAAGCATATCGCCTAGTACAAATGCTCACTTCTTAGATTGGGCGGGAGGTACATTTAATGTATATGATAAAGCAACATTAAGCTTTACAAATTGTAAAGCAATTAGAACGATAGAGTTTATGAGACTCGGTACAAATGGAAAACTCAATATCAATGAAGGCGGAACAGTTATAATAGATAACAATACTATAGATTATATTAATAATGGCGTAAAAGGATTAATATTTCTTGAGGGAAGTCAGTCAGGTACAGAATTAAATGCACTTGGAAACTTACAAATTACCAATAATAAATATGTAAATTGCGGAACCATAACAGCAGGTGGATATCCAGTTGCACTGAGAATTAACGGTGAAAGTAAGACGATGAAAGTTGGTTCTGGTTGGATGAAGATATATGGCAA
>JAFXWR010000078.1 GCA_017542725.1 Lachnospiraceae bacterium
AAATCAAGATATATTTCAGGTTCATCATTAGCTAATTCGCTTTTTATATACTGTGCTATTGCTTTCTTTGTCATTTTCTTATTCCTCACTTTCCAGCAAGATAAAGTGTCATTCGTAATATTAGTATGTTAATATGAAATGTTTTGTGTTTTGGTGAAATACATACACCTAATCCTATCCATCTTGTACTAATGTACAAGTCTAACCATCTACTATTCACAATATATAAGTTCATTATTATTATCTCCTTTTGTTAAGATATTTTTATTTTATAACTCAAACCCTTTATTGTCAAGGGTTTGTTTTATTTTATTTAAAAATATTTTTATCCAAAAAAGAAGGGGACTTTTTAAAAGTCCCCTTTCCTCAAATCAGATTATTTTACTCCAACTACTAATAGTTGCTCAACTACATTCATACAATCTCTTTTAACATCATACTGTGAATAAATATAGCCATCACCATAAGGTGCATAATCCCAACCAATCCACCAATCAGTAGGGCTTTTCTTGTGTCCTACTAATGTTTGATTGGCATAAGTAAAACCACCAATGCCAATATCATCACAATCCTTGCCTTTTAAAGATGTTCTACCAACATTCACATAGCCACATCTATACCCTTCTCTTTGCAAGATTACGCAACATTGAAATCCTTTGTATTCAAAATCTTCTTCAATCACATATCTTTTTTTAGTATGTTTAACATTCCTCTGTGTATTAGGAATTATAATGGGTATATAAATCATTTATTTTACCTCATATTCAACAACTCAATATTCATACAAGGATACTACTTCTTCTATCACATTATTGTCTTTATCATAAATCTTCTGTTCATAGCATCCCTGTATTTCATCTTGTTCTTCTATTGCGCATCTTCCATGCGAATATAGCAATACCCTTCTGTCTTTCGGGTATTTCTCTAGCTCTTTAATAAACTTTTCTACTGTCATTTGTCTAACCCTCTTTCTACCTTACAACTGTCAATAAAAGCTTTTTACTCTTTCTTCAGTATTCTCGTTTTTACATACTCCATAGCATCCCTTAATGTATTAAAATCCAGTTCTTCTTTACCTTCTTTTACGCTATACTTAGTTGGTCTCCATACATAGCTTGATTCATTATGTTCGTGGCTATCTATACAATAATTTAATATATCCCAATTTGTTGATGATATTACGCCATTCGTTGAGGCAAATAAAAAATACCAATCTTCATAATCATTGTATATTCTAAATCCCCTCTCTTCTACTTGCTGTTTGAGAGTAAGAGCATTTTTATGTAATCTCTTTTTTGCTATGTCTGCAAAATCTTTTTCAGCATTAGTTATGTCTAATTGAATATCCGTTTTAGCACGAGCTGGTAGTGTTTCTCTGCATACCTCTTTGAAATGCCATCCTCGTGGTTTTAACGCATTGGCTGTGTAATCTTTTATAAGATTATGTAATGTAGGGTTATATTCCTCTATGATATGTACTATATCATCTTTCTTAATTGTAATCAGAAATGTATCATCTTGCCTATTTCCATAAGGATTATAGTCAAGTTTTACAGGCATATGTAAATCTCCTAACCACACACTCTTTTTATTTGCTGACTCATAAAAAACACCTTTCTCCCATTTAGATGTTTTATTGGATTCTATTGAAGCCTTTTTACCCATACTTGCTACGACTTTGTTATACATTTCTGTATTTTTACTTACTGCACCTAAAACTGCACCATAATGAACAAACATAAGATTATCTGTACATTTTCCTCTGTCAAAGGTTGTTTCTTTTATTAAATCACACAACAATTCAGAGTTAATTCCTACCTGTACTTCTAAATCAAGACCCTCTTTTGTTATCTTGCACATCCAAAAAGATAGTTTTCCTGACTGTGAATAACTACCTTGCGCTGCATCTATTATCTCTAAAGTAAAACCATCATTAGTTGTTGTTACTTCTGTATAACCTTCACCAGCCCAACGTCTAGCTGTGGCTAGAGTCTTACTAT